>CBINCZ010000559.1:0-1502 GCA_966249295.1 uncultured Gemmatimonadales bacterium | reverse complement strand
GCTCGCGCCGGTGGTGAGCCCAGGGAAGACACGCTCAGGTGGCATCGCGGGCATCATGGGCGCCGTGATCGTGGGAGCGGTGTTCGGCTGGTGGGTCTTCCCGGCGGCCGGTGTCCATGCGAGCCCGACCGATGCATTGCTGATCGCATTCGTGCTCTCGATTGTGGGACAGTTCGGCGACCTGCTGGAATCGCTCTTCAAGCGCGGCGCCGGGGTCAAGGACTCCGGCACGCTGATTCCCGGGCACGGCGGCATCCTCGACCGGTTCGACTCGCTCTACTTCGCGCTGCCGGTCTGCGCATTTCTCTATCGCGCGTTGGGCGTGAGCTGATGACGGGACGGCGCGGGGTCGCGATTCTCGGATCGACCGGGTCCATCGGCCGGAGCACGCTCGAGGTGCTGCGCCGGCATCCCGAGGAATTCCGGCTGGTGGCGCTCACCGGCGGGGGCAATGCGGAACTGCTTGCCGCGCAAACGGACGAGTGGAAGCCCGACTACGCCGGCCTGGTAAACGGGAACGGCCATGCTCCCAGGTTTCCCGCCGGGCCTGACGTGCTGGTCGAGGCGGCCACCCAGAATGGCGCCGACATCGTGGTGAACGCGGTGGTGGGCGCGGCCGGTCTCTCTGCGACCATCGCCGCACTTCGGGCAGGGAAGCGGGTGGCGCTGGCCAATAAGGAGTCGCTGGTGATGGCGGGGCCGCTGGTGCTCGCAGCCGCGCGGGAGGGTGGCGGCGAACTGGTGCCAGTGGACAGCGAGCACAGTGCCGTGCTGCAATGCCTGGCGGGGCAGGAGAGCGCCGCCTGCCGTCTCACGCTGACAGCTTCGGGCGGGCCGTTCCGCGAGTGGGATGCAGAGGCTGTGGCCAAGGCCACGGTGGAGCAGGCGCTGGCACACCCCACGTGGAACATGGGCCGCAAGATCACGGTGGACAGCGCCACGCTGGCCAACAAGGCGCTTGAGATCATCGAGGCGCATTTCCTGTTTGGCCTCTCCTACGATGCACTGGACGCAGTGGTGCATCCGCAGAGTATCGTGCACGCGCTGGTGGAGTTCTGCGACGGAAGCGTGATGGCGCAGATCGGTTTCCCCACCATGGAACTGCCCATCCTTTACGCCCTCACGTGGCCGGATCGGCTGCCGGACATGGGCGTGCCTCGGTTCGATCCACTGCGAGCCAGTCCGCTCACGTTCGAGCCGGTCCGGCATGAGGTGTTCGGCGCCTTCCATGCCGGTGTTGAGGCCGGCCGGGCCGGGGGCACGGCCCCGGCGGTGTTCAACGCCGCCAACGAGATCGCGGTCGCCGCGTTCCTCGACGGGCAGATCCGCTTCGGCGACATCGCCCGCGTCATCTGCGGCACGCTCGATGCCGCCGGCCACGCCGCGATGACCAGCCTGGACGACGTGCTCATCGCCGACTGCTCGGCGCGCCGGCTGGCGCACGACTTGATCCAACGGATGTCCGCATGACCTCGCTGCTCGCCCTCATCGTCGTGCTCGGT
>CBINCZ010000558.1:0-1509 GCA_966249295.1 uncultured Gemmatimonadales bacterium | reverse complement strand
GAAACAGAACTCGGCTTACGGCCTGGCCCATGGCCCCCGGATCGGCGTCCGGGGGCCTTGTTTTTGCTTGGGCGGGTTTGGATGCCTAATTTAAGAGCTGAGCGCTAAGCGCTTAGCGCTCAGCGCATAGCGCACAGCCCACAACGAGGATCCGATGCTCACCCGCTCCGCCCCCTTCGCCCTGCTGGCAGCGCTGATTCTGCCCCTGCCCAGCAACGCACCGGCAACACTCAAGTACAAGATCCGCCAGCATTTTTCCCAGACCGTCGACCTCACCGCCATGGGCGGCGAAACCCAGTCGACGGTGGCGGACTATGACGTCTACGTGACCCTCAGCAGCCAGGACAGCGCCGGCGGCCATGCCGTCGCCATGACGGTGGACTCGGTGGTGCCGAGCGCCGGCACCGATCCCCAGGCGGCGGCCGCCGTGACGGCGCAGATGAAGGACGCCGCCGGTTCCGGCTTCGTTGATGCCGAGGGCAAGGTGACCGGCTTCGGGACCGACCCGAAAGGCGCGGCGCTGCGGCAACTGATGCAGGCGATCTACCCCAACGTGAAGCAGGGCGCCAAGCCGGGCGATACCTGGAGCGATACCACCACGGCGACCGATTCGCTGATGGGCGGCGCCATGACCCGCAACGTCGTGACCAACTACACGGCCTCCGCGGGCGAATCCTGGAATGGCCAGTCAACGCTCAAGCTGGTGACTGCTTCATCCTACACCCTTTCGGGATCGCAGACCGGGATGACACTGGATGGAAATGGCCGTACCAGCGGCACCTTCACGGTGAGCCGGGCCGGTCACGTGGTGTCAGCCCAGAATTCCGGACAGATCAACATCAGTGCGTCGGGCCCGCAGGCACCGATGCCGATCCCGGTCGTCAGCGAGACATCGTCGACCATCACGCTGTTGCCCTGACGCGGTGATGCGATTCCTCCTGGGAGCAGCCCTTGTCGCGGCCAGTGCCTGCACCTCGTCGACGATGGGCGGAGCGCCACCTTCAGGCGCGCCGGCTCCCGCGCCCGGCGCAGAAGCACCGGCGCCGGCAGCGCCGAGCAAGCCGACCGGCAAGGCCATTGCGCTGAAACCGCCGGCGTACATGCGCTACCGGCTGGAGCGCTCCGACACCATGGAGCTGCAGCTGCCGGACAGCAGCACCCAGACGCAGTCATATCGGTGGAGCGCGTGGATCGACAGCCGCGCCTCGGAGGAGACGGGCGGGTACCACCTGGTCCTGACCCTTGATTCGCTCGAGGTCGTGGTCTCCGGGGTGCCGCTCCTGCAGCCCGCGCTGGACAGTGCGCGCGGCACCCGCTGGACCGCTCACCTGGCGTCCGACGGGAGGCTCTCGAGCATCGAGACCGATCGCCAGAGCTCGGTGGCCCTGCAGTTTGAGGCCATGCTGCGTTATCTCTATCCGCCGGTGCCACATGGGGAGGTGCGTTCCGGCACCACCTGGACCGATTCGGCCACGGTGCCGACCCGGGCGCAGAATTTTGACGTGCAGG
>CBINCZ010000557.1:0-1510 GCA_966249295.1 uncultured Gemmatimonadales bacterium | reverse complement strand
CACCAGCTCGGCGCGCGGGTCCTCCCACCCCTCGTCATCGCTGTGCCGGGGCAGCAGCAGCTGCGCCTTGAGCCGCACCAGCCGGCTTGCCATGTCGAGGTAGTCGGCGGCCTGGTTGAGCCCCAGCTGATGAATGGCCGCGAGAAACTGGTCGGCGATCCGCGCAATGGGAATGTCCGCGATCTCGATCCGCTCTTCCCGCAGCAGGTGCAACAGCAGGTCGAGCGGCCCGGTGAACTGGTCCAGCTCCACCACGAAGGCGCTGCCGTCCTCGGCCATCTCCGTGAGCGGAATAGTCAGCGATCCGGTCATCAGAAGATCTGCAGTCCGGTGTTGAGCTGATAAGGGACCATCAGGCCAAACAGCAGGCGCAAGCTGAAGAACGCCGGTGTCAGCAGCCAGTTCGTCACACCCGGCAGGAACAGCAGGATCACGAGCAGCGGCAGGAACCCCCACCGGTACAGGCTCCGGTAGTGAGCGCCGAGACCAGGCGGCAGCAAGTGATAGAAGAGGTGCGACCCGTCGAGCGGCGGAATGGGGATCAGGTTGAAGAAGCAGAGCAGGATATTGAGCCAGACGCCCCACGCCATCATCCGCTGGGCTGCATCAAGCACGGGGCTCGCCGAGCCCGCGCCGAACATGCCCAGCACGATGAAAATCACGGTGCACACCAGCGCGATGCCCAGATTGGTGACGACACCGGCCGCACTCACGATGATGTCGCCCTTTCTGTACTTGCGATACTTCCGCGGATTCACCGGCACCGGCTTCGCCCCGCCGAAGGTGAAGCGGCCACCACTCCCGAACCAGAGGATGGCCGGAAGCAGGATGCTCATCCAGAGATCGATGTGCGGCACCGGATTCAGGGTCAGCCGGCCCAGCATGTAGGCCGTATCATCGCCCTGCGCCAAGGCCGCCGCACCGTGCGCGTATTCGTGCGCCACCATGGCGAATACAAGCATCGGAAAGGCAAGAATGAAATTGCCGAGCTGGGATTCCAGGGTCCGTCCTCACTGTGCGGGCGGTGGGAGTTTACACAGCCCTGCACCCGCAAGTCAAAATTCGATGCCGCTTGACCTTAGGGTGTCCGGCCGCTACTTTCCGCAGCTACGCCGGAACGGTGGGCGTTCCAGGCGCACCAACGCGAGGGAGCTGTGCCGAGAATCAGGTCGTCCAAGAAGCGCATGCGTCAGAGCCGGGCCGCCCGGGAGCACAATCGCGCCCAGCGGAGCCAGCTCCGCTCGGCTGTCAGGCAGGCACGCGCAGCCGACGCCGACAGCCCCGCCGCACTGACCGCCGCCAGCAGCTTGCTCGACCGGGCCGGCCGCAAGCGGCTGATCCATCCCAACGCTGCCGCTCGGCAGAAGAGCCGGTTGGCGAAGGCGGCGGCGAAGGCTAAGCGCTGAGAGCTGCGAGCCAAGACATGACAAAGGGCGCCTGGTAAGGGCGCCCCTTTTCGTGCCAACTTCCCGTCTTCCCACCTTCCCGTCTTCCCACCTTCCCACCTTCC
>CBINCZ010000556.1:0-1518 GCA_966249295.1 uncultured Gemmatimonadales bacterium | reverse complement strand
GGGCTACTGGAAACCGACACCTGGTATACCGGCCCCGGCATCCTGCTGTCCCGCATGGAGGGCAAGCATCCCTCGCTCATGATGATCTGCAACACGCCGGTCGAGGATGGCGAGGTCCGCGTCTGGTTCGCGGTGATGGCGCAGACCGCCGCAAACGGCGAAGCGACGGCAGAGCAACGCGCCACCGCCCGCGCTTATCATGAAGCCGGGCTCGCCGCCTTTTCGCAGGATTTCGAGCTGTGGAAATATAAGGAACCGGCCATCAACATCCTGCAAGTCCCGGACGATGGGCCGTTTCACAAGGGGCGGCTATGGTATCGCCAATTCTACAATCCGCGCGCCCGTGCGGGCGAGTTCCAGAAGCGGGTCAACGGCGTTCATACCACCGTGGATCTGCGCGGAAGCGAGGCTGCGGCCTGAATATTCCATAGTTGAGTGATTGCGGCGGAGCTCCCCCTTGGGGCCACTCCGCCGATTCCCCAGGCACAGCCGATTTTGACGCACGTCAATGTGTTCGCGCCACGTAAGTATACACTCACTTCTTGAGCGAACCGGCATTTCTGCCCCCGCGCAACCAAGAGAGGAGCGAAGATGAACGCGCATAGCCAGCCACATCCGGCGACCACATGCCCCCTGCCCATGGCCGACCGGGATGGACTTCGCAGGGCGTTGCAGGACGCCAACCTGCCTACCCTGCTGATGGTTTACACGACCTATGCGCAGGACCGCGACTATCTGGACAGTTTCGCGCCCTACCTCACCGGCATCTACACGGCAGAAGCGCCGTCGAACGTGCCGGAAGACATGGCGCAGGAGCTGCGGGACCGCCTCTTCGCATTGCTGACCAATCCGACGCCGCCAATGGAGCGCCCGGTCGATCCTGAACTGCTGCGCCGGATGATGGGCGTCAGCGTCGGCGAAGATGTCGATCCCGCCATCATGCCGGTGCTTTACGATCAGATGGGCTTTGAGCGCCCCGTGCCGCGCAAGGACATGCCCGGCCGCATCCATCCGCCTGCCGGCTTCCGCGTGCTGGTGATCGGCGGCGGCATGACCGGCATCGCCGCAGGCATCAAGTTGGGCGAAGCGGGCTATGACTATACGATCATCGAAAAGAACGCTGACCTTGGCGGCACATGGCTGGAAAATCGCTATCCCGGCGTCGGCGTCGATACGCCCAGCCACTTCTACTCCTATTCCTTCGAACTGAATCCCGATTGGAGCAGCTACCATCCCAAGGGGCCGGAGATTCACAGCTATCTGACCGGAGTCGCCGCCAAATATGGCATCCGCGATCATGTCCAGTTCGGGACGAAGGTGCTCGCCGCCCGGTGGAGCGATGCGGACAGCAACTGGCACGTCACCTTGCAGGATGTGACGACCGGCGCGGAACGGGTGGAAGTGGTCAATGCGGTCCTGCTCGCCCATGGCGTGCTTACTCGCTGGTCCTTCCCCAATATTCCCGGCCTGGACAGCTTCAAGGGCATCAAGATGCACACCGCCGGGTGGGACCCCGAC
>CBINCZ010000555.1:0-1519 GCA_966249295.1 uncultured Gemmatimonadales bacterium | reverse complement strand
CCCAGGCCCCGGCCATGCGCCAGACACTCAGCCCGCTCAACCGTATCGTTGCCGGCGTGATCGGCGTCATCTGGATCGTCGCTGGCGTGGCCGCCGTGGTGCTTGGCATTCCGGCGCATCAATGGGGCACCGTGGTGCTTGGCCTGCTCGCCATCTACTTCGGCGGCATCTGGTGGCACGTGGCGCGGAAAGGGCGGTATGCGGTGTGGCCCTTTGGGTCGTGAGTCATGACCCATGACACGCCAAGCGAGCGCGCCGCGGTGCTGGACGACGCGTCAGTGAGCGGTAGCCCGAATTTCCAGCCAACCGTCCTGAGCGAACTGCAGGGCCCGAAGGCACCGCGGCCGCGAGCGACCGTAAACCGTCGCGAGTTCGTTGCCACGGTCGGTGCCGTGACACTTGCAGTTGGAGTCCCGATTCCGCCACAGACCCGCACCCGCCTCATTCTCCTCGGTACCGCCGGTGGCCCCACGCCCAAGCGCACCCGCTCGGGTCCGGCGCAGGTCATTCTTGCCGGTGACTCCGCCTATGTGGTGGACTGTGGCGACGGCGTCGCGCGCCAGGCCGTGCTCGCCGGTGTTCCATTCAACGCGCTGCGACACATCTTCATCACTCATCACCACTCGGACCACAACGCCGACTACGGCAACCTCCTGCTGCTGTTCTGGGCCAGCGGACTGGCGCATCGGGTGGACAGCTGGGGCCCGCCGCCGCTCGAGCGTATCACCGAACTCTTCCTGGAGATGAGCAAGCCGGATATCGATGTCCGCGTCGTGGATGAAGGCCGGCCGCCACTGGGGCAGTTGATCCACCCGCACGAAATCCAGCAACCCGGGTTCGTCATGGAGGACGAGAACCTGCGTGTCACGAGCGCACTGGTGCACCATCCCATGGTGCCGGTTGCATATGCGTATCGCTTCGACGCACCGGACCGCAGCATCGTCATCTCGGGCGACACAACGAAGTCCGACGCACTCGTCCAGCTTGCCCAAGGCGCCGACGTCCTGGTGCATGAAGCGTTCTATCCTGACGCGGTAGAGAAGATGGTGGTGGGCCGAGCCAATGCTGAGCCGCTGCGGCAGCACCTGCTCGCGAGCCACACTAGCGCGGAAGATTGCGGGCGGGTGGCGGCGGCAGCCGGCGTGAAGACCCTGGTGCTCTCCCATTTCGTGCCGGCCGAAGACCCACCCATCACCGACGCCATGTGGGCCGAAGCGGCGGGGAGGCATTTCACGGGGAAGATCGTGGTGGGGCGGGATCTGATGGAGGTGTGAGAGGAGTCAAGCGTCGGGCGTCATGCGCTCGACGCTTGACGCCTGACGCTCGACTATCTTCCCCCATGCCAACCCCACTCCGCATCGCCCTCGTTGGCGACTACAGCCCTGCGGTCATCGCCCATCGCGCCATCCCGGAAGCACTGCGGCTCACCAGCGAAACCTTGGGCTTACCGCTCCACTACGACTGGATCCACACCAGCGCGCTGGGCGACGATGCGGCAGGACCGCTCGCCGGCTACGAC
>CBINCZ010000554.1:0-1527 GCA_966249295.1 uncultured Gemmatimonadales bacterium | reverse complement strand
TCAACGACCTGGTGCGCGGCCAGGCAGTGCCCGAACCGCAGGATGAAACGCTTGCCACCTTTGCACCCAAGGTGACGCGCGAGACGGCACGCATCGACTGGGCCCAGGATGCTGCCACGGTGGCACGGCGCATTCGCGCGTTCGATCCGGTGCCGGGCGCATGGACCACGCTCGACGGCACCGACGTGAAGCTCTTCGGCGCGCGCACCACGCCTGCGAACGGCGACCCGGGCACGGTGCTCGATGCCGGCGAGCGGCTCGTCATTGCGGCGGCGAGCGGCGCCGTGGACATCGGCGAAGTGCAGCCCGCCGGAAGGAAGCGGATGGCGGTGGCACAGTGGGCGCGCGGTCGCGGCGTTGAGCCCGGACGCCGGCTGGCGTGAGGCCGCTCGCACGAGTGCATGCCATCACCGATGCCACGGTGCTCGCATTCGATGATCTCGGCGTGCGTGCCGCAGCACTCGCTTCGGGTGGCAGCGGCGTGGCGTTGCATGCGCGCAATCACGCGGCGACCGCCGAGGAACTTGCCGGCGTGGCGGATCGTTTCGTAAGACTTGCACGTCCCGCTGAAGCGCAGGTGTTCGTCAACGGGCGCCCCGATATCGCGCGCGCTGTCGGAGCCCACGGTGTACAGCTCACCGACGACGACCTGGCACCGGATGACGCGCGGCTGGTCCTGGGAGATGGCCTGGTGGGTCGGTCGGCACATTCAGCCGACGATGTGCTTCGCGCACGGGACGAGGGAGCCGATTTCGTGATCCTTGGCCACATATTCCAGACACCGGGGCACACGGGACGGCCGCTGGGACTCGATGAGCTGGAACGCGCCGTCGCCGCCGGGATCCCGGTCATCGCCATCGGCGGCGTCACGCCCGACAACGCCGCCAGCCTGCGCGACAGCGGTGCGTGGGGCGTCGCCGCGATCCGGGCGCTGTGGCACGCGCCCCATCCGGCAGAAGCAGTGCGCCAGATGCTGGCGCCATGGATGGAAGGAAACGATGAACAATCCTGAACTGACCGTGACGCTGAACGGTGAGCCGCGCCAGCTCGCCGCTCCCCTGTCACTCGAAGGACTGCTGCAGCAGCTGGGCCTGGACCCGCGGGCAGTGGTGGTGGAGCACAACCGGCGGATTGTCCGCCGCGCGCAGCTCGCCGAGACTGCGGTGGCGCAGGGCGACGCCATTGAGGTTGTGCACTTTGTGGGAGGAGGGTGAGACGATGACGGTGGACACACCGTTTGAGCTTGGTGGCAGGGAGTTCCGTTCGCGGCTGCTGGTCGGCACCGGGAAGTACCGTAGCAACCAGGAGATGGTGGAAGCCATCGAGGCCTCCGGCGCCGAAGTGGTGACCGTGGCGGTGCGACGGGTTGACCTCGATCGCACCAGCGAGGCGGGCATCCTGCATCATCTTCCGCCCGACCGCTACTTCCTGCTGGCCAATACCGCTGGCTGCTATACCGCTGATGACGCTATCCGCTACGCCCGGCTCGCCCGGGAGGCCGGCTTCAACGACTTCGTCAAGCTCGAG
>CBINCZ010000553.1:0-1541 GCA_966249295.1 uncultured Gemmatimonadales bacterium | reverse complement strand
AACCAGATCGCCGCGTTCTGGACGGCCGATGATGACGACGCGTCGCCACGCGCCGTCCTCTACATGCCTGCCTGGTCCGACAGCACCCTGCTGACGTGGGGCTGGATCACTCACAGCTCGACCACGGAAACCGGCGAAGACGAACTGCGAACCGTCATCGCCGACGACCTCAGGGACGCCCAGATGCTCCACGTCGAGCACGGTGCCGAACCCTACGTCTCCATCGGCAGCGGCAACGCCGAGTCCAAGCGAGAAGCAAAGATCCTCCTCCTCGGCTCGCGCGGTGCGTGGTTCTGCCAGCTGTACCGGCGGGGCACCGCGTTCGGCCGGTCCGGGAGTCCGGAGGAGCGAGCTCTGATCATCAAGTACCCGGTGGACAAGGACCATCCCGACTTCCGCAGGCGGCTGGAGGACCTGCTGGAGCAGAGCACCCGCATCTCCTTGCCCGCAATCGAGCTTTTCTCCGACCGGATGTCCGCGAGCGTCCTGGACACGGTCCTGGCCGATCGGCCGAGCTGGCTCCCGCTCATCGATTCCATTCGCAATCAGGCTAGGGAGACCCCGGCCGACACACGCGACCGAAGCCTGATCGAGTGGACCCTGGAGTACCAGGGAGCCCACCTCCAGGCTCGCATCTACCCGTACACCCTCGTCGAGACCGATCGCGGCGACTTCGAGCTGCAGTACGACCGCAAGCGCGACTTGGAGCGCATCCGCAAGAATCCACTGCTGACCAAGATCGACGACTCTCGGGCCCGGCTGGAGTTCGGTGAGTTCTTCGGGGCCGTGGAGGAGACCGGCGGGGATGTCGTAGTGCAGATCTGCGCCGACCACAAGGGCAGGCCCACCTGGCACAACAGCTCAAACTGGCGGGTTTCCGACAGTGCCGGCCAGGACCGCATCAAGGTGACCGCGGCACGCGCCACGGAACGGACGCGTCGTCGCCCGCCGCCCGACACCGGATGGATCCGCCTCGATGAGGATCGAGGCACGGTCGCCTCGCTTCGAAGGCAGAACACCGCCTATTGGGAACTGGCCGACTCTGCAGAATTGCTGCGCCAGTTCCGCAAGCCCAAAAGCTACAAGCTCCTGCCCCACCGCTGGGCACAGGCCGGCGCGGGACTGGCCGGGAGCAATCACCGGCAGACCGTCCGGGACATGCTCTCCTACCAGCCGTTCTTCGCCGTCCAGGGCCCGCCGGGAACCGGCAAGACGACTCTGGTGGTCGAGGCCGTCAAGCATTACCTCGCCGCGCACCCAGGAGCCCGCGTGCTGATCTCGGCGCAGTCGGGATACGCGCTGGACAACCTCGCCGAGCGGCTGCTCCTCGAACTCGGCGCGCTCGACGAACGAGGGCGCCCCTCCCGCGCCTGGCCCGGCGTGGCGATGCGGATCGCGTCCGGGGAAACCCGGGACAACGCCAAGGTGGCCCCGGCGGTGCAGCCCTGGATGCGGGAGCGGACCACCGAGCGGGAGCTTGCTTGGGTGCGAGACCGGGTCGACGCGGTACTCGGCAAGATCGCAGCCAACGACCCCGTACT
>CBINCZ010000552.1:0-1548 GCA_966249295.1 uncultured Gemmatimonadales bacterium | reverse complement strand
GACAGAGTGACCCAGCCCTTTTCCACCTTCACATTGATCTTGTCGTGCGGGATGGAGACGTTCCACGAAAACATGTCGAGAATACGCTTGGCTATCTCATGGTCCGCCGTCTTGGGTTCGGACTTGAAGCGCACCTGTATCTCCTCTGCGATGGCCTTGACCCCGCTGACGCGCCGAGCTGCCTTTTCCGCCGCCATCTTCTCCAGATAGTTGGAAACATAGCCGGACAGGGTCACCACCCCGTCATTCACCGCCACGCCGATATCCGCATGATCGACGCTGGGATCCCACTCAAGCTCGTCCATAACGTCATGCTGCAACTGTCCATCGGTCTTCATCGCAACTCTCCTCGTTGGTGGGTGACGCGCTCCAATGCCGGGCGCGTGATTTGCTGGCGACGGGGAGCGCCACCGGCAAAAGCATGGCGACCACTGTGCCCGAACCTGCTCCGGCACCGCCGCGAAAGAATATCCTGCCCTTCATGTCGCGGATCGCCCTGCGGACCCGCTGCAGGCCGTTCCCACGGCCTCCGTTTGTCGCGTCGAGTGGCGCTCGGAGAGCGCCGTTCGCCGGCAAGCCCGGGCCATCGTCTGCAATCACCAGCCAGATCCAGTCGCCGATCCTGCGGCAGCGGAGCCGGACATGCCGCGCACCCGCCCTGACCGCGTTGGCGACCAGTTCCAGCATCAGCGCTTCCAGTTCGGCCGGGTCGGCGCTTACCCGCGCGTCGGGCAAGGCCATTTGCGTGTCGATCTCCAATGACGCCGGTTGCTTCACTATGGCGTGAAGCAAGGGCGCGGCGTGAGCGACCTGAGCCCCCACATCCACCGGGAAGCACTGTCCCGCCGCCTGCCTTGCAAGCAGCCGGGACGTGAGTTCACTGCCCCGGACCGCCGCCTCCTCCAGCCCGCGCAGCATAGTTTCCCGCTCGGGGCCGTCCTGATGCTTATCCAGCAGATGCCCGATCGAGGCGATGACGGCGAACAGGTTGCGCAGGTCGTGAACCGTTTCCCGGACGGGATCGTGCCGTGGAGCACCGGCTTCCGTATCGCCTGAACGCTGCATGTTCGCCTCCTCGCTGATGAGGCCATTTTAGGAACTGTGCATCGCCGCCCTATTCGCAACTTCCCGTAAGTAGCGTTTCATCAACCGCTCTCGGACACCCTGCGGCATTTACGAATATCGTCATGGACACCGCACTTCCTAGGATCGCTGCGCACCTGTGCGATCCCAGCCAAGGACGAGATTAGCCATGACCATCCGCAACCTGTCGCCGCTTCTTCACGCCAGGACCATCGCCCTGATCGGAGGATCGCAGGAGCAATGCGCCGTCGGCACGCTCGTCCTCGACAATCTGCTCGCGGGCGGGTTCGAAGGCAGCATCCATGTCGTCAATCCTCACCCGGTGACGCGACAAGGCACGACATGGGCCGCCAGCGTCGCCGACCTGCCCGCCGCGCCCGAGCTTGCGATCATCATGACGCCCGAGCCCACCGTGGCGGGGATCATCGACGAGCTAGGCACTCTGGGCACCCGTTGCGTCGTCAT
>CBINCZ010000551.1:0-1549 GCA_966249295.1 uncultured Gemmatimonadales bacterium | reverse complement strand
AGGTACCGAAGCGATCGGTCTGGATCAGCATGGCCATGAGCGACTTGATGTCCTGCAATCCGGTGCGGTCGCCCAGGTTGCGGAATGCCTCGTCACGGGCCGTGCCGGCGCGGATCTCCAAGTTCACCAGCGCCAGCTGTTCCGCCAGCACCGGGCTCACCCGCTCGATCTCCTCGCTCACGCGGGAGATGGCCTGGTTGAGGCCGAGGCCCGCCTCGACGCACACCACGAAGAGGTCGAGGGCGTCGGGCAGCGCCTTCTGCATCTCCCGCTGGCGGCGGCTGATGCGGCTGCGGATGAAGAAGGTGGGCAGCACGTAGCCCATGAGCCCGGCCCACACGGCGGCAAGCACCGCCACGCTCCAGCGCTGGCCCAGCGCGGGCAGCACCAGCAGCATGCCGGCGCCCAGCGTGAGCGGGAGCCCGATGCGGAGCCCGAGGTAGAGCGGCACGGCGCTGGGATTGGGATAGCCCGCCTGGATGAGCCGGAGCCGGAGCGCGCTGGTATCGCGGTGCCCCACCTCCACCCGCTCGCCCAGCGCCTGGATGATGCCGGCGAGCCGCTCGGCCTGCTCCTGGCGGCGGCGGCGGCGCATGATGTCGGGCAGCGTACCGGCGCCCGTCCGCAGCTCTTCCAGCCGCGCCGTCACGGCCGACGAGCGCGACGGCGCCAGCTCCACGAAGAACAGCACCGTGGCGCCGACGGCGATGGCAATGAAGATGGCGGCGATGATCAGCATCTAGATATCGATGTTGATGATCTTGCGGATCCAGAGGAATCCGATGATCTGCATGACGAACGCAATGCCCAGCATGACGCGCCCCATCGGGTGCACGAACATGCGGGAGCCATATTCCGGATTGAGCAGGTAGATGACCGTCCCCACCACGATCGGCAGCAGCGCCAGCACGTAACCGCTCATGCGGCCCTGCGCCGTGAACACCCGGAGCTGGCGGCGGATGGTAAAGCGCGCCCGGATGACCGAGGCCAGGTTGTCGAGCACTTCGGCCAGGTTGCCGCCCACCTCGCGCTGGATCAGGATGGCCGTCACCAGGATGCGAACGTCCACGATGTCCACCCGGTCCGACATCTCCTGGATGGCGTCGTCGAACGGCACGCCGAAGCGGTTTTCCTCGAAGGTACGGCGGAACTCGCCGGCGATCGGCTCGCCCGACTCGTCGGCCACCATCTTCATGCCGGAGGAGAGCGGGTGGCCGGCGCGGATGGCGCGGCCCAGCAGGTCGATGGCCTCGGGCAGTTCCGACTCGAAGGCGTAGAGCCGGCGGGTGCGCCGGCGCTTCATCCAGAGGTAGGGCAGCCAGGCAAAGATGAACGCGACGATGATCGCGACCAGGATCCGCGAGCTCAGCAGCAGCGCCGCGAGGCCGCCGCCCACGCCCATCCCCACGATCAGCATCAGGAACGAGCCCACCGTCATGCTGGAGCCCGCCTGCTGGATCATCAGCTGGAGGTCGCCCAGCGTGGGGACCGAGGCGGTGAGGTCCTGCATGAACTGGCTCTCGCGCACCGCGCGGCGGAGCAGTCCGCT
>CBINCZ010000550.1:0-1550 GCA_966249295.1 uncultured Gemmatimonadales bacterium | reverse complement strand
TCCTGCGACATCTTGTCCGGCATGGTGAAGATGCAGCGATAGCCCTTGAGCGCCGCCGCGATGGCCAGCCCCACGCCGGTGTTGCCGCTGGTGCCTTCCACGATGGTGCCGCCCGGCTTGAGCTCGCCGGCGCGCTCCGCTGCCTCGATGATGGCGAGCCCGATCCGGTCCTTCACCGACCCGCCCGGGTTCACGTACTCGGCCTTGCCGTAGATCGGAGTGCGCAGGCCGGCGCCGATGCGCGAGAGCCGGATCAGCGGCGTCCAGCCGATGGTGTCGAGGACGGAGTCGTAGGGATGGGCGTGCGGCGGGGTCATGGAATTTCCTGGCTGCCGGGGTTGCGGAAGTGCACCGGCTGGATGAAGGCACCGGCCACCGGGACCCCCTTGAGCAGGGCAGGGGCAAACTGGAGCTTGGGCGCCGCATCCAGCGCCGCCGTGTCCAGTGCCGGATAGCCGCTCGACTCGGCGATGCGGGTGGAATCAGCGACCAGCTTGCCGGTGGAGTCGGCAAAGAGCCGCAGCAGGACGGTGCCCTCGATCCCCTGCTGGGCCAGGGCCACGGGGTAGATGACTGGCGAGACCGGATTCACCGCCACCGGCGGCTCATCGCCCCGTTCCACCACCGGCCGGGCCGAGCTGGGGAGCGAGGCCGTGCTGTCAGGCTTGGGCCGGCAGGCGAGGACGGCGAGGAGCGTGATAACGGCTATGAGGCGCATGGGGGAAAGCTAGGCGGGATGGCAGGGCGAGCAAGGCGAGCAGGACGAGCAGGGCGGACAGGACGGACGGGACGGCCAGGGCGGACCAAAGCCAGCCAACTCCTCATCCTGAGCGCAGCGAAGGATCTAGCCGGCCAGCACGCGAACGATGCTCATGGCAACTGATTGGCGATTGATTTCTCCGGCGTAACCTGCGACATGGCAACGTTCCATGTCTACATTCTGGCCAGTCATTCACGGACGCTGTATGTCGGTGTCACCCGTAACCTGCTCCGGCGTCTTCATGAGCATCGTAGCGACGCGATACCGGGTTTTTCAAAACGGTACCGAACGCACAAACTGGTTTATTTCGAGGCAACCACCGAAGCACGTGCTGCGTTTGCTCGAGAGAAACAGATCAAGGGGTGGAAACGTGCGAAGAAAATCGCGCTTATTGAAAGCGTGAATGCCGGATGGGAAGACTTGGCGCGCGACTGGTTTCCGGGTGAAGAGCGGTAGATCCTTCGCTGCGCTCAGGATGAGGAGTGGGGTGGTCTCACAGCTCGCAGCTGACAGCTCGCAGCCATCAGCCAGCAGCCTTCAGTCCCTCCACCACCCTCTCCAACTCCCCCACTCCACCCACCGTCCCCTGCGCCGCACGGGCCGACCCGCCACCCCGGCCGCCGACCTCGACAAGCGCCGCCTTGAGCACGGCCCCAGCATCCCATCCCGAATCCGGGCCGGCGGCAACGAAGACCGTAGGTGGATCATTTAGTGTTGCGATGAAGCGAACGCCTGGAATGGCTCCCATGGCCTGGCCAATCGCGCGCAGCTCATCAGCCGCGGTGTCGAG
>CBINCZ010000549.1:0-1569 GCA_966249295.1 uncultured Gemmatimonadales bacterium | reverse complement strand
CTGGTCCAACCTCCACGCCGGCTTCCTCTTCGGCCTCGTCCTGATCGGGAGGTATCTCGCGGGCGATGGGGTGGAGCGGTGGGTGCCGTTATCAGAGAACCGAGAGCCTTCACGGATCAAGAGTGATGCGATGCTGCTGGTGGCGGCGCTGGTGGGCACCTGCCTCAACCCGAGTGGCCCCGGCGTCATCGTGCACGTGGCCAGCTACTTCCAGAAGGGCTGGCTGGTGGATATCACCAACGAAATGCAGTCACCCGATTTCCATGCGGTGATCGGGCGGACGTTCCTGCTCCTGCTGCTGCTCTGCCTGCTGGTCCTGGCCCGCTCCGGCCGCCGCCCCTCGTGGCAACATCTCATCGTCTTTCTCGGCACCACCGCCTTTGCGCTGGAATCGAAGCGGCATATCGCGCTCTGGGCACTCACCGGCTTCCCGCTGGTGATGCTGCATGCCGATGCGGCGTGGACCGCAGCCAGCTGGAGGCCGTTGGTGCGGGTCCGCGATGGCCTGGCACGCGGCGCGCGGTTGGCCCGTGCCGGCGCATGGAGTCTCGTGCCGCTGAGCATTCTCGCTGCCGCCGCTGCGCGCAGTGGCAGACTCGGCAATGTTCAACTGCTGCCGGATCGGTTTGACGCCGAGGCGTTCCCGGTCCGCATCGTAGAGCACGCTCGTGCTGCCGGTGTCGAGGGCCGGATGTTCAACGACTTCGTCTGGGGCGGCTACATCCTCTACGCCTGGCCGGAACAGAAAGTCTTCATTGACGGACAGTCGGATTTCTACGGCGTGCCGCTGAACCAGCTCTACATGTCCATCCGTCAGGCCGAGCCCGGCTGGGAGCGTCGGCTGGACAGCCTGGGCGTTGAAATGGTGCTTGTGCCGAACAGCACGAGATTGGCCCAGGTGCTCGTTGATTCGCCTGCGTGGATGCTGGCTGACTCCAGTGATGGCGCGGTCCACTATGCCCGACGCTGACATGCGAGGGGACAGCGTCCGCCGGAGTTGGTTCCTGCCCGCGCCGGCCGACATCCTCTTCGTCCTGACCCTGTTCGCGGCGGCGGTGCTCCGCGGCTGGCAGATGATCAACACTGACGGCGACCTCGGCCGGCACCTTCGCGTGGGGCGCGAGATCCTGGCCCACGGCCTCTTCTTTACCGACAGGTTCAGCTGGACCATGCAGGGCCAGCCCTTCGTTCCCTACGAATGGGGCAGCGAGATACTCTTTGCCCTGGCTCACCGCGCGGCAGGGCTGCCGGGCGTCGTGGCGATGACCGCCATCGTGATCGCACTGGCCTACTTCTGCCTCCACCTGCTCCTGCAACGGCTGGGTGTTGATCCCCTTCTGGCCTTCGGCACCACGATAGCAGCCGTGGTCCTTGGCGCGGCGCACTGGCTGGCACGGCCGCATGTGTGGTCGCTGGTTGCGGTGGTGGGGGTGGTGGCATTGCTGGAGGTCGCGAGTCACGAGTCGCGAGTCGCGAGACCCGTGACACGCGACCCGCGACTCCTCCTCACCTTCCTGCTCTTCGCAGCCTGGTCCAACCTCCACGGCGGCTTCCTGTTCGGCCTGGTGC
>CBINCZ010000548.1:0-1569 GCA_966249295.1 uncultured Gemmatimonadales bacterium | reverse complement strand
CTCTCGGCGCTCGTCCTGCCGCTCGCGGCATTCTGGGCCGGAAGCACGCTGGTGCTGCTGGTCTTCGGCCTCCACCTGCTGCGCCGCCAGGTCCTGCGGCCGCTGGAGCAGCTGGCGGAGGAAGCGGATGAGCTGAGCGCTCAGCGCTCAGCGCTCAGCGCTCAGCGCTCAGCGGCCGAATACGAAACCAGCGAGTTCCAGTCGCTCTCTGAGCGCCTCCGCGCCATGGCCGAGCGGCTGCTGAGCGCCCAGGGGCAGGTGGTGCGCAACGAGAAAATGGCCGGCATCGGCCGGCTCGCGGCGGGGGTGGCGCACGAGGTGCGGAACCCATTGGGAGCGATCGCCAACTGGATCGAGGTCCTCCGGCAGCGCAACACCGATCCCGCCGTGCTGGAGCAGATGCGCGACGCGGTGGACCGGATCGACCGGATCGTGGCATCACTGCTCGATTACGCTCGGCCGGGGAAGGCCACGGAGCAGAGCGATCTGTCGAGCGTCGTGCGGCGGGCGTCAAGCTTCCTGGAAACGCAAGGCGCGCTGCGCGAGACACGCGTGGAACTGGACCTGGCGCCCGGGCTTCTGGCCGTGCCGGGTGACGCGCACGCGCTGGAGCAGGTGGTGATCAACCTGATGCTGAATGCCCGTGACTCGGCGGCTCGGCGGATCGTCGTCTCGGTGGCTCCGCACGAGATGGAGGCCGGGCGGCGGGCAATGGCGCGGCAGGAGGACGCCGACGGCGTCCGGCGCATCCGCCCGGTCGAGCCGCGGCCGCTGCCAACCGACCTTGGCGCGCACGGTGCGCTTCTGGTCGTGGCCGATGACGGGCCCGGCGTCGCCGAAGAAGATCGGGAGCGGGTCTTCGATCCGTTTTATACCACGCGGGAGCCGGGGAAGGGCACCGGGCTTGGGCTCGCGATTGTCGCACGCACGGTGCATGACGCCGGCGGGATGGTGTGGGTGGACCGCGCCCGTGAAGGGGGCGCGGCCTTCAAGGTGTTTCTCCCCAGTCGAGACATGGAATGGGAACGATGCGCATCCTGATCGTTGACGACGACACGAGTCTCCGGCAGTCGCTGGCCATGCTTCTCACCGGCGCCAACTACGAGGTCGAGACGGCGGCGGAGCCGGGACGTGGGCTGGAACGCGCGCTCGCCGAGCGGTTTGACCTCATTCTCTGCGACGTGCGGATGCCCGCCATGGACGGCCTCACCTTCCTCCGGCGATATCGCGCGGAGGGTGGCAGCGCCATCCTCATCATGATGAGCGCCTTTGGCGGCGAGGATGCCGCCATCGAGGCCATGCGCGAAGGGGCATACGACTATCTCACCAAGCCATTCCGTCCCGATGAGGTGCTGCTCACGGTGCGGAAGGCGATCGAGCGCGAGGGGCTGCTGCGCGAGGTGGAGACCCTGCGGGCCACGATCGGCACCGAGCCGGTGCGGAGCGAAGTGGTGGCCGAGAGCAAGGCAATGCGCAACGTGCTGGAGCTGGCGTCCCGGGTCGCCGCGCACAACACGACCGTCCTGATCACCGGCGAGAGCGGCACCGGCAAGGAAGTCCTGGCCCGTG
>CBINCZ010000547.1:0-1575 GCA_966249295.1 uncultured Gemmatimonadales bacterium | reverse complement strand
GTCAAGAAGTTCTGGCGCACCAACCAGGACACCGCCATCAACCAGCGGCCGCTGGTGAAGCAGGGCGACCGGGTCGAGGCGGGGCAGGTGATCGCCGACGGCGCGGCCACCGAAGGTGGCGAGCTGGCGCTGGGCTCCAACGTGCTGGTGGCGTTCATGCCCTGGTACGGCCACAACTTCGAGGACGCCATCATCCTCTCCGAGCGCCTGGTGAAGGACGACGTCTACTCGTCCATCCACATCCAGGAGCTGGAACTCCATGTCCGCGACACCAAGCGCGGCCAGGAGGAAATCACCCGGGAAATTCCCAACGTCTCCGACGAGGCGCTGGTGGACCTGGACGAGCGCGGCATCGTGCGCATCGGTGCGCATGTCAAGCCGGGCGACATTCTGGTGGGCAAGATCACGCCCAAGGGTGAGACCGAGCTCTCGCCGGAAGAGAAGCTGCTGACGGCCATCTTCGGTGAGAAGGCCAAGGACGTGAAGGACTCGTCGCTCAAGGTCCCGCCCGGCATGAACGGCGTGATCATTGACGTCAAGATCTTCAGCCGGGTGGAAGACCGCGTGGTGGAGAAGGATCGCGGCGACCGTATCGGTGAAGTCCGCCGCCTCGAGGCCGACGAGAAGGCCCGCATCACCACGGTGATGATGGATGAGCTCAAGCGCCTGCTCGCGGGCCAGGAAGTGGCGCTGATGCTCAAGGCCGGGACGGTCGAAGAGTACGTCCCCGCCGGCACCAAGCTCACCGCAGAACGGCTGCGCGAGATCGACCTCACCGAGGTGGACCGGAAGACGCTGCGCGTCGCCGACAAGGTGGTCAACGAGCGGATCCGCCAGGCCATCGACATGGCGGAGCGCGAGCGCGCCAAGGTCGAGGAGAAGGCGGAAGACCAGATCGACAAGATCCTCCAGCCGGATGAGCTGCCTCCGGGCGTCATCCAGCTCGTGAAGGTGTACATCGCCGAGAAGCGCAAGATCTCGGTGGGCGACAAGATGGCGGGCCGCCACGGCAACAAGGGCATCGTTGCCCGCATCGTGCCGGAAGAGGACATGCCGTTCCTGCCGGATGGCACCCCGGTGGACATCGTCCTCAATCCGCTCGGCGTGCCGAGCCGCATGAACGTGGGCCAGATCCTGGAGACGCACCTGGGCTGGTGCGCGCGGGTGCTGGGCTTCGAGGCCAAGACCCCCGTGTTCCGTGGGGCGGACGAGGCCGAGATCGGCGTGCTGCTGCGTCTCTCGGGACTGCGGTGGGCCAGTGACGCCCTGCAGCTGAAGACCCGCATGGCCGAGCTCACGCCCGAGCTGGTGCGGCAGATCGTCGAGGACCTCAAGAATGTCGCGCCTGCCGACGAGCATACCTCGCTCGCGGAAGCCGGCGTGGCGCTGCTGGAGAAGAAGGGTGTCTCCGCCCCGGTCCGGAACTTTGCCACGTCGGTCCACGCCTTCCTCGCAGGCGCGGCCAACGAGCGGGCCTTAAGAGTTCTTGTCGCATCATGCAGGAGGAATGAGCCATGGCTTTGACCGCGAGCTATCCCAGCCTCGACGGCAGAACCGTCTTCATCACCGGCGGCG
>CBINCZ010000546.1:0-1577 GCA_966249295.1 uncultured Gemmatimonadales bacterium | reverse complement strand
GAGGAGCGTTGGGCGGAGCACGACCGAAAGCTATCGCGGCACTGGTGCTGCTACAACTTTTCGCCACCACGTCCTACGCCCAGTCGGGCGTGGACCAGTATGTGCCAGCCCAGCCCACCGGGTTCGTCAGCGATTTCGCCGGTGTGATCGACGCGGGCTCCCGCGCCCACATGACCGATCTCATCGAGCGCCTGCGCGGGACCACTCGCACGGAAATCGCCGTCGTGACCCTGCCCACCATCGGCGATCGGGACGAAGCCGAGGTGGCGCTGGCGATCGGCCGGAAGTGGGGCGTGGGTTTCCAGGGCGAAGTCGGAGACAGTACCAGGAATCGCGGCATCGTGCTGCTGCTGGTGCCCCGGCAGAATGGCCAGGCCGGGACCGGGCACATCCGGATCGAGGTCGGATACGGCCTGGAGGGGGTCGTGACCGATCTCCTGGCGCGCCGGATCCGCGACGATGTCATGGGCCCGTTGCTGGCGGAAGAGAAGTACGGGCCGGGCCTTGCTGCCGGGGTAGAGGCACTGGCCTCGATCATCGCCCGCGCCTCCGGAGTGAGCGATTCCACCCTCACCGCCTGGAACCCTGACCGGCTGCGGGGCGGTGGCGGCCCCGAGTCCATCGTGCGCCTGCTGCCGCTGGTGCTCTTCATCCTTTTCGTCTTTATCCTGCCGGCCTTCGCTCGCAAGGGCCGGCGGCGCCGTGGGATATATTGGGGTGGACCCTGGATCGGCGGCGGATGGGGTGGCGGCGGCGGCTGGGGCGGTGGTGGCGGCGGGTTTGGCGGTGGGGGCTTCGGTGGGTTCGGCGGAGGCGGGGGCTTCGGCGGTGGCGGCGCAGGAGGGCGCTTCTGATGCATCAGGCGGTCACGTCAACGGTGAATGATTTCCTCGCTTCGGCTGATGCGGTGCTGCCGGCCGGTTACAGCGCTGTGCTGTATGGCTCCGCGGCGCGGGGCGATTTCGTCAAGGGGCGAAGCGACATCAACCTGCTGGTCATCGCCGAAGCGGCGGGCTTCTCGCTGCTCCGCGCGCTGGGCCCGGCCCTGCGCCGCTGGCGCGAGACCTCGCCCGAGCCGCCGCTGCTGTTCACGCGGGAAGAGTGGCGACGCTCTACGGATGTCTTTCCCATCGAGATCACCGACATGAAGCTCGGCTACGAGCTGCTGCGCGGCGATGACCCCATCACGCCGGTGCGGGTCAACCCGGTTGACCTGCGCCAAGCGCTGGAAGGTGAGTTCCGCGGCAAGCTGATGCGCATGCGCCAGGCGTACGCCACGTTCGGCGACGAGGAAAAGGACCTTACACCCCTGGCGCTCAGCTCGGTCTCCTCGGTGCTGGTGCTCTTCCGGGCCCTGCTGGCGCTGGATGGCAGGGGGGTGGACCATGGCGCCGCCGCCGAGGCCGTCGAGGAAGTGGCACGGGTGGCGGACTTCGCGCCCGAGTCACTGCTCGAGATCGTGCGCAATCGCGATGCGGGCAGCTGGCGCTGCAGCACACCCGTCTTCGAGGGCTATGTCACAGCCGTGGCGCGCGCCGCGCACCACGTGGATCAACTTCAGACTGGAGAGTCGTGAA
>CBINCZ010000545.1:0-1590 GCA_966249295.1 uncultured Gemmatimonadales bacterium | reverse complement strand
CCCCCCGAACTGGACCGGCGGCAAGGAGCCCCCGAACTTCATGGTGGGCACGCTGGGCCGGCTCTACTCATCCACGTTCTACGCGCTCCGTGACACCCGGACACCACTGCGCTTCGGGATCATCCGTGTGGTGCTCACCATCGCACTGGGCTGGTTCGCGGCGCTCCGGCTGCCAGGACTGCTGGGTTATGATCCCCGCTGGGGCGCAGCAGGACTTACCGCCTCTGCCGGCATTGCGGCATGGATCGAATTCACCCTGCTTCGGCGGGCGCTCAATCATCGCATCGGCAGGACCGGGATTCCGGCCGGCTTCATCACGCAGCTCTGGCTCGCCGCGCTGGCAGCCGTTGCCGTCTCGTGGACCCTCCTTGCCTGGGTGCCGCTGGGTGGCCCGAAGGTTCGCGGCGTGGTGATCGCCGGAACTTTCGGGCTGGTGTACCTGTTTTCTGCCATGCTCCTGCGCGTGCCCGAGGCGCGCGCCCTGCTTGGCCGAACGCCTCCATGATGGACCTTCCTGACCAGCTCCAGCGCAAGCTTGCCACACTGCCCGACACCCCCGGCGTCTACCTGTGGAAGGACGCCGAGGGGAACATTCTGTATGTGGGCAAGGCCAAGCGCCTGTCGAGCCGGGTGCGGAGTTACTTCACGGCGGACTTCAGCGGCAGCCCCAAGAACCAGCTCCTCCGCACCCGGATTGCGGACGTCGAGACCATCGTGGTGCCCGATGAGGCGCAGGCACTCGTGCTCGAGAACAACCTCATCAAGGAGTACCGGCCGCGCTTCAACGTCGTCTTCAAGGACGACAAGAGCTATCCCTCGATTGCCGTCACCGTGGGCGAACCCTTTCCGCGCGTGCTGGTCACCCGCCGGCGAAACATTGCGGGCGCGCGCTACTTCGGGCCCTTCACGGATGTCGGCCTCCTGCGGCGCACCCTCGCCATCATCCGCCGGCTGTACACCGTCCGAAGCTGCCCTGACGACATCCCTCGCGAGCGACGCGAGCGGCCGTGCCTGGACTATCACATCGGCCGCTGCAAGGCGCCGTGTGTGGGGTGGCAATCGGAAGCGGACTACCGCGCCATGATCGGCGAGGTGCTCGACTTCCTGGAGGGACGTACGGTGGACGTCCGGGAGCGGGTGCGCACCGCCATGTTCGCCGCGGCCGAACGTGAGGACTTCGAGCGGGCGCAGGAACTGCGCGACGCCCTGAAGTGGCTGGAGCGCCTGGAGGAGCCGGCTGCGGTGGAGGTCATCGGCACCGGCGACGCCGATGTCATCGGCTACGCCCGCGACGGCGATGATGCCGTGGGCGTGCTGCTCCGCGTGAGGGACGGCCGCGTCATCGCCCGCGAGCACCGTTTCCTCGAGAGCCTGGAAGAAGAGGCGGATGACGCGGTCCTGGCAGCATTTCTGGTGCGCTTCTACGCCATCGCGGAAGGACGGGCGCGCCGGGTTGTGCTGCCGTTCCCTCCGGCGGACCTGGAAGCGCTGCAGGCCCTGTTGCCGGATGCGCAGTGGGGCACGCCGCAGCGGGGCACCGCGGCCCGCTGGCTGATGCTGGCCGACGACAACGCCCGTCACCTGCTGTAA
>CBINCZ010000544.1:0-1601 GCA_966249295.1 uncultured Gemmatimonadales bacterium | reverse complement strand
GCCAGATCAAGAAGACGCCGATCGTCGTCAATGACTCGCGCGGTTTCTATACCTCACGTTGTTTTGCCACCTATGTGCAGGAAGGTGTCGAGATGGTGGCCGAGGGGATCAACCCGGCGCTCATTGAAAATGCCGGGCGGCAGCTGGGCATGCCGGTCGGGCCTTTGGCTGTCGGGGACGAGGTATCCATCGAGCTTGGCCACAAGATCGTCGTCGCCGCGCAGAAGGAACTGGGCGACGCCTATGTGGCACAGCCGTCCGATGCGGTGATGGCGCGGATGGTCGAGCTGGGGCGGCTGGGGCGCAAGAGCGCGAAGGGCTGGTACGACTATCCCGAGGGCGGAAAGAAGCATTTGTGGCCGGGGCTGGACGACATGTTCCCCCGCGCGGCCGTGCAGCCCGATGTGGAGGAGGTGAAGGAGCGGCTGCTTTATCGGCAGCTGGTGGAATGCGCCCGTTGCTATGAGGAAGGCGTGCTGGAGACGGTGGAGGATGGCGACATCGGCGCGATCTTCGGTTGGGGCTTTGCGCCTTGGACGGGCGGGCCGTTCAGCCACATGGACACGGTCGGGATCGGGCATGTGGTGGCGGTGCTGGAGCGGCTGGCGGCGCGGCATGGGGATCGCTTTGCGCCGACGGTGCAGTTGCAGGACATGGCGGCTAGCGGGGTGACCTTTTATGATGATGGGGTGAAGGCGGCGGCTTGAAGGCTGAAGCTCGCGATTTAGGGCCCTCATCCCCGTTCGGGCTGAGCCTGTCGAAGCCTTCGCTTTCTAAGAAGAAAAGTCCCTCGACAAGCTCAGGGCGAGCGGAGGTTGGGTGGGAGTGATGCCATGCCGTCCCGGTCGCGGTGTTCGCCCGATTGATCTCGCAGCGCAACACGGAAGGCTGTCAATCGTCCGGACAGTGCGTTAGGTCTCGCCCGACATTTTCGGGAGACATGCCTTTTATGAGCGATAAGCCGACGGTTCTGGTCACGGGCGGTGCCGGGTATATTGGTAGCCATGCGGTGCTGGCGCTGCGCGACGCAGGTTATGGCGTCGTGGTGATCGACAATCTGGTGACGGGTTTTCGCTGGGCGGTGCCGGAAGATGTGGCCTTCGTCGAGGGCGATATCGCCGACCAGCCGCTGGTGCAGAAGGCTTTGCGCGATCATGGCGTCAAGGCGATCATGCATTTCGCCGGGTCGGTCGTGGTGCCGGAATCGGTCGAGAACCCGCTCAAATATTATCACAACAATAGCGCGAAGACCCGCGACCTGATCGAGAGCGCGGTGACGGTGGGCGTGCCGCATTTCATCTTTTCCTCGACCGCCGCAACCTATGGCATTCCGGAGGAGAGCCCGGTCAAGGAAACGACGCCGCAGCGGCCGATCAATCCCTATGGCATGTCCAAGCTGATGACCGAATATATGCTGCGCGATGTCAGCGAGGCGCATGCGATGAACTTCTGCGCGCTGCGTTATTTCAATGTCGCTGGTGCCGATCCGCAGGGGCGGACGGGTCAGTCGACGGCGGGCGCTACGCACCTCATCAAGGTCGCGGTGGAAGCGGCGCTGGGCAAGCGAGAGTTTGTGTCGGTGTTCGGGACGGATTTCGACA
>CBINCZ010000543.1:0-1603 GCA_966249295.1 uncultured Gemmatimonadales bacterium | reverse complement strand
ATCCACACCACCCCCACCACCCACGCCGCCACGATCGCGAACGACACGTTGGGTGAAAAACCCTCGACACCGACCAGCCATCCCTGCACCAGGTACAGCAGGCCGGTGAGCCCGATCAGCCCGGCCAGCACTCTCGGCACGCGCGCTGCCTTCAGTGCGACGACGGCGAGAATGAGCAGCGCGAGGCCGAGCGCGTAGCCATGGTAGCTCCGCATGCCCCACTCAATCCAGCGCACCACCTCCGCGCCGGCGAATCGCGCGGCCTTGTCCTCGTTCGGCGCATTGAGCCATGCGAGGTCCGCCTGCTTGTTGGCAACGCCATCCACCGCCTGCAGCGCTCCGTAGAGCGCGAGTGCCACCATTGCCATTCCGGACCCGACTCGACTCATCCACCGCTCCGCTCCGCCCTGACCTTCCAGGGCGGAGAAGAGGCCGACGAGCCCTGCCACCATCACGGCCATCGCCAGGAACTGGCCCGCGTGTACCGCCGTCCAGCTCCCGCTCCCCGCGTACGCCGCGAAGATGGCGTGGTGGTCGTTCGCATTCCCACCGGCGTGGAACAGCGTAATTACCACGTAGAGCAGCTGTCCCGCGAGCAGCAGCATGGCAGCTGGCCGGAGCGATGACCGCTCGTTCATGGCCGCACCACGTCGAAATGCATCATCATGCCGGCTGCGTGATGCTCGAGGATGTGGCAGTGCGCCATCCACGGCCCGGGTCGATCATCCGGCATCCACGCGATCCGGACCCGGCCGAGGGGCGGAATGTGGACCGTGTCCTCCCAGGAGCGATACGCCGGCTCCTTGCCGTTCACGCTCAGCACCTGGAAGAAGTAGCCGTGCAGGTGGAACGGGTGATCCATCGGCGTCCGGTTCACGATATCCCAGACCTGCAGCTCGCCCACGCGCACCGGGTCGCCGTGGTGGTGCCGCTCGCCGTTCATCATGAAGTCCCAGCCGCGCTTGATGCTGGGAAAGCCGCCCAGCGTTACCTCCCGCATGGCCGGCGCATCGCTCGGCGCCAGCGGTTCGATGGTGCGGAGCGTCGCGGGAATCTCGGCGACCGACGTCTCCGCGGCGCCGACGCGCACCACGCCGTAGTTGGCGGCCTTGCGTGACATGAACCCGCGGCTCCTGAGTGACTGGATGTCGAAGATCTGCCCCTCGGTGAAGGGGCCGACCAGGATCTCTACCCGGTCAGCCGGCGGCAGCTGCACCTCGTTGGCATCGACCGGCGCCTCGATCAGGCCGCCATCACTCCCGATGATGCGGAACGGCAGCCCCGAGAGCGAGAAGTTCACATAGCGCGCGCTCGACACGTTCACCAGCCGCCACCGCTCCACCTGCCCCGCCGCCATGTCGAACGTTGGCCGCACGCGACCGTTCAAGAGCCGGACGTTGCCCTGGCGGCCGTTGTGCCGCTCCATCACGCCACCGGGGGGCGCGATCCGTCCATCCCGGTCCACCTGCACATCGTCGAAGACCAGCACCCGGTCGCGATCCACCACCGGCTCATTGTCGCCGCGGACCACCAGCACGCCGGCGAGCCCGCGCTCGAGCTGCACCGTCTCGTTGGTGTGCGGGTGATACCAGAAGGTGCCGGC
>CBINCZ010000542.1:0-1608 GCA_966249295.1 uncultured Gemmatimonadales bacterium | reverse complement strand
CGGCGCGGATCTTGCGCACGAGCTCGTTGGCGTTGCGGCCCACGCCCTCGCTGGTCACTTCCATCAGCTGGATCACCCCGTCGGGATCGACCACGAATGTCGCGCGGTCGGCCAGGCCCATTTCCTCGCGCAGCACGCCGAAGTTGTTGGCCAGCGTGTGCAACTGGTCGCCGAGGAAGGCGTATTGCAGCTTGCCGATCTTCTCGCTGGTGTCGTGCCAGGCCTTGTGGCTGAAATGGGTGTCGGTGGAGACGGCATAGACCTCGACGCCGAGCTTCTGGAGCATCTCGTAGTGCTCGCCCAGATCTTCCAGCTCGGTCGGGCAGACGAAAGTGAAGTCCGCCGGATAGAAGAAGAACACCGCCCACTTGCCCGCGACATCGGCGTCGGTGACGTCGAAGAAGTCCTTGCCCGCCTGGAAAGCGGTCGCCTTGAACGGCTTGATCTTGCTGCCGATGATACCCACTGAAATCTCCGTTTTATTGTGTGTGCTAACGATTGCGTTCCGCAAGGGCCACATAGGCATTGCCGCGCCGCAAACAAACGCGATGTTGCGATTGCTAACATCGGGAAAGTCGATGAATGTGCGCGGATCGAGCGGGACTCCGATCAAGTTCGGGTGACGTCGATGCGCCGCCGCTCCCCAGTTCGTCACCCCGGGCTTGACCCGGGGCCCCGCTTCCTTTCCCTTGTCTCCGCTTCCTGGGGAGGGGATCGCTTGGCCACACCTGCCATTGTAACCACGCCCGGGGTCGCGCGCCGCTTCGCTCCATCCTTTTCCTTCTGGATGGTCCTGGCGATGTGCTTCTTCGTCTTCGGCGGGTTCGGAATGCACTCCTTCGTGCCTGCGCTCCGCGGCGAGTTTCCCCCGGCGCCACCGGTGGTCCACCTGCACGCCATGGTGTTCGTTGCCTGGATGCTCCTGCTGCTCGTCCAGTCGGCCTTGGTGAGCGCCGGCAACGTCAGGCTCCACCGCGCCCTCGGCACCTGGGGCATCGCGCAGGGCACCGCAACCATCCTCATCGGCCTGATGATGCAGCTGGTCGCCTCGGGCGCCGGCCATGCCGCCGGTCGGCCCGCCGGGACCGACGGGCTCTACCTCGGCCTGCTCGCCTTCCTGGGCTTCGCGGTGATGTTCGCCCTGGCGATCGCCAACCGCACGCGGCCGGACATCCACCGGCCGATGATCCTCTTCGCCATGCTCCCGGTCATCCCGCCCGGCGTGAACCGTTTCTGGGCCAATGCGCTGGGGCTAAGCGACCCGATCCCGACCTTCTGGCTCTACCACACGCTATGTTCGATGGCCGCCACGATCCTCGCCCACCAGTGGCGGCGCACCGGACGGATCGACCGCTACGCGGCGTTCGGGGCAGGGTGGATCGTGGCGCAGGGCGTGCTGCACGAGGCGGTCGTCGGCTCGGCCTGGGTCGAAGCGCTGTCCGGTGCGATCCTCAGCCTGGTACACTATCGCTAGAACGCGGGACCCCGGGTCAAGCCCGGGGTGACGAATAAGAAAAAAACGGCTCAATCCACGTCACCCCGGGCTTGACCCGGGGTCCAGCTTCCCCTCACCTCGCCCCATGGAACGCGAACGAAAAGGCGGTTGGG
>CBINCZ010000541.1:0-1615 GCA_966249295.1 uncultured Gemmatimonadales bacterium | reverse complement strand
CGCACCGAGACCACCCGTCCGGTTCGACGCGCGATCACCTCTGGCCGCCCCAACATGACCTTTCCAAGGCCCTCCCTACGACATCGCTCAGTCGCTCCATCACCGGCGTCCCGCGGAGCAACCCCAGCCCGGATCGCCTTCCGCAGTGCCGGTCGGACGTCTTCAGCCCGCATGGCTCCCCCTACGACGGTCGCCGCGCGGCGGCCCCGAACACTCGTGGGCCACCGAAGTCGCGCCCTCGATCGCGGCCGCCTCTCCGCGCCTTTCAACCCAAGCAGTCCTTTGGTTCATCCGCCGGTGCGCAGCAAAGTCCGCGCGCCGCGGCGCCCGTGGGCCTCGGCACACGCCAAGGCCGGTGAGCACGAGCGCTGGTGGCTCGCGACAACCCTTTGGAGCACCTTCCGCAGTCTCGCGACACGGCGCGGGCAGCGCTCGCTGGCTCGGAACGACTTTGTCCAGTTGCCACGCGCCCGGAACGACACGCCGGCACGCGCGCCGCGCGTGGCTGCGGCACGATGCTCCGATGAGGCTCATCCCCGATTCTCGTTGGCGTTTCCCCGTCGGCACAACGACTGGCATTAAGCTGCGGGGCGTCCAATCCGCCACGAGCTCGCCGCTGCGATCACCGTTGCCTTGGGCGAAGCCAACAAGGCAACGATACACGACCTCACTGCCGCAAACCCGTCAGCTTCAATGTCCGAGTTGGGCCGCTGTGCAATTCCGGTGGCCGCCGGCTCTGCCGCGGTGCCATGACCGTCTCCAGCACGATGGCGCTCTGCTGGCTCGCCCAAGCGCTCGCTGCGCAGCAGGGCCCGCGCGCCAGGGCCTCCGCATGTGCCTCCGGAACTCCGCAGCGCCGATGCGCCGCGACGACTCGGGCCAGCACCACCACCGCGCCGACCTCGGCTGCCGCGACCGCGCGGGTGCACGCCACGGCAGGGGGTGCGGTCGGAATTGCCAATGCACATGGCCCGGAGCCACGCCGTCAGTCTCGCGCCACGGCGCTGGCAGCTCAATCGGCAGGACGCTCGCCAGCAGCACGACCACCGAGGAGCCACGCCCGTGGCTTGGAACGCGCTCGGAGCCACGTGCGCAGTCACGATGGCCTGAGTGCACGCCACGATCGCGCGCGACGACCTCGGTGGCTCGCCTGGAGACCACCGTCCGGTTTTGAATCGCGATCACCTCGAGCCGCCGCAACATGACCCCTCCAAGGCGCTCCCAGAGACTTCGCCCACACGCTCCGCCACCGGTGTCCTCCCGGCATGTTCCAGCTTGGATTGCCCTGGTCAGCGCCGGTCGAACACCTTCAGCCAGCATGGCCTTCGTCACGACGGTCGCCCCACGGCGGGCCTCGACATGTCCCAACCCACCGAAATGACGCTCTTGACCGCTACGCCGCCCACACCTTTCAACCCCGGCAGTCCTTTGGCTCATTCGCCGGCGCGCAGCCAGGCCGCGCGCCACGGCGCTCGTGGGCTTCAGCACGCGCATGGGCCGGTGAGCGCCAGCGCCGGTGGCTCGCCACAACCCCCTGGAGCCACCTCGGCAGTCTCGCGGCACGGCGCTCGCCGCACTCGCGCTGCGGAGCCACTTCGTCCTGTCGCCATGCGCC
>CBINCZ010000540.1:0-1623 GCA_966249295.1 uncultured Gemmatimonadales bacterium | reverse complement strand
CTGATCGAACGCTATCTCTCGGGCGAGACGATTCCGCGCGAGGAAATCTCGGCGGTCATGAAGCGCGCGATGATGGCGGGCGAGATCGTACCGCTCTTCTGCGGCAGCGGAGAACTCACGTACGGGACGAGGACGCTGCTGACGGAGATCGTGGAGCTCCTGCCCTCTCCGGCGGAGCGGCAGGATGGGCAAGATGGGCGGGATGGGCAGGATGCGCCCCTGCTGGGACACGTGTTCAAGACCGTCTCCGAGCCGCACGTGGGTGATGTCACCTTCTTCCGGCTCTACAAGGGCGACGTCAAGAACGGCGACGAGGTCTGGAACGCCGAGCACGACGTAGCGGAGAAGCTCAACCACCTGTCGGTGCAGCAGGGACGCGACCGGATCGAGGTCGAGCGGCTCTGCGCCGGCGACATCGGCACCGTAGCGAAGCTGCGTGACACCCATACCAACGATACCTTCTGCCGGCGCGAGCACCCGGTGCGGTTGCCACCCACTCCCTTCCCGGAGGCCACGACCACGGCGGCCGTGGCGGTCAAGACGCGCGGTGATGAAGACAAGCTCGCGGCTGGACTCCACAAGCTGCATGAGGAAGATCCCACCTTCCACTTCGAGTACAACTCGGAGCTGGGCCAGACCCTCATCCACGGCATGGGCGAGCGGCACCTCGAGACCATTCTCGGCCGGCTGGAGCGGAAGTTTGGTGTGCACGCCGAACTGGTGCGGCCCAAGGTGGCCTACCGCGAGACCATCAAGGGGCGCGGCGAGGGCCAGGGCAAGCACAAGAAGCAGAGCGGCGGGCGGGGTCAGTATGGCGACTGCTGGATCCGGCTGGCACCCAGGCCACGCGGCTATGGCTACGAGTTCGTGGACAAGATCGTGGGCGGCGTCATTCCCAACCGGTACATCCCCGCGGTGGATCGCGGGGTGCAGGAGTCGGCGCGTCGCGGTGTCGTCGCGGGATATCCCATGGTGGATTTCACCTGCGAGTGCTACGACGGCTCATATCACGACGTGGACTCGAACGAGATGTCGTTCAAGATGGCCGGGATCCTCGCGTTCCGGAACGTCGCGCCCAAGTGCAAGCCGGTGTTGCTGGAGCCCTTGGTGGACCTGACGGTCTGGACGCCGGACGATGTGCTGGGTGACGTGATGGGCGATCTCTCGGCGAGACGCGGCCAGATCCTGGGAACCGAGCAGGACGGCCGCCTCACCAAAGTGCGCGCAATCGTGCCCGAGTCCGAACTCTATCGCTACTCCACCAACCTGCACTCGATCACTCACGGCCGTGGCACGCATCACCAGGCGTTTCACGGGTACGCCGAGGCACCACCGGATGTGACCGCGAAAGTGGCAGAGGAAAGCGAGAAGGAGGTCGCCGTCCTGGCCTGATGCCGTACGGCGTTCTGGCCGACGTGGTAGTGGTGCTCCACTTCGGCTTCGTGCTGTTCGTGATCTTTGGCGGCCTGCTGGTCCTGCGCTGGCGGCGAGCGATGTGGTTTCACCTGCCCGCCGCCGTGTGGGGTGCCCTGATCGAATTTGCCGGCTGGATCTGTCCGCTCACGCCGCTGGAAAAATGGCTTCGGCATGAGGGCGGCCTGGCCGGCTACCAGGGCGGCTTCG
>CBINCZ010000539.1:0-1624 GCA_966249295.1 uncultured Gemmatimonadales bacterium | reverse complement strand
TCACGCTCGCCGGCGGGATCATCGGCGGCATACTCGGGCCCGAGATGGCGAAGTGAGGTGGCCATGTCTAACCAAGCATGAATTAGCTTTTCGGGTTGAATGGTCCGATCAAGCTCGGAAGGCAACGGTTTTGAAGCTGGCGGCTAAGGAACGTGTCGGAAACAATTTCCCGGTGTTTCTTTTCAAGGAGTATAACAGGAGGAGAAGGCGGTTCGAGTTTGCAGGGAAGGAGGCTGAGTCATGATGCGTTACGATTCCGATATCGAGGAGCAGATGCGGTCCTTTTATCGCTCGCTGCATGAGAATGAACGCCGCAGGTACGCGGCCCTGGAGGCGAAAAAGCTGGGGTATGGCGGCGTGGAATACGTCTCCCAGGTGTTGGGTTGCGATCCGAAGACCATTCGTGCCGGCCGGGAGGAACTCGATCACTTGCCTGACAAGCCCCAGGAGCGGGTGCGTCAGAGAGGGGGGACGCCGAAGCTGTCTTGATAGCAGACCGCAGTTGGTGGCGAAGTTCGAAGAGGCGGTCCGCGACTATACGGCCGGTAATCCGATGGACGAGCGGGTTCGTTGGACCAATCTGACCCAGGCCCAGATTGCGGCGGCGATGGACGCCGCGGGGGCTCCCGTCAGCCGGCAAGTCGTCCGGCAGTTGCTGGCGCGGCTGGGCTTCGTGAAGCGGAAGGCTCGCAAGACCCTGGCGATGGGCAGCCATCCCGACCGCAACGCGCAGTTCGAGAACATCGCTCGGCTGAAACGAGAGTATCAGAGACGAGGTCAGCCAGTGGTCAGCATCGACACGAAGAAAAAGGAGTTGCTGGGAAACTTTGCTCCGCCGGGCCAGCTCCTCACCCGCGAGCCGGTCCAGGTGTTCGATCACGACTTTGGCGGCCAGGCGCGGGGAGTGGCGATTCCGCACGGCGTTTATGATCTGCGGCTCAACCGCGGCCACGTGACGCTGGGCGTCAGCCACGACACGAGCGAATTCGCCGCCGACAGCCTGCTGCTCTGGTGGCGCAAGGAGGGTCAGCCGCGCTATCCGCAGGCCCGCCGTCTGCTCGTGCTCTGCGACGGCGGGGGCAGCAACGGCTGCACCTACTTGTTCAAGTCGGCCGTGCAACGCGTGGCGGACGAAACGGGACTTGAGGTCCGCGTCGCGCACTATCCGCCCTATACCTCGAAGTACAATCCGATCGAACATCGCTTGTTCCCGCACCTCAGCCGTGCCTGCCGAGGCGTGGTGCTGCACACGGTCGAATTGGTTCGCGACCTGATGAAAACCGCGCATACCGCCACGGGCCTGGAAGTCAGCGTTGACATCCTCCGCCGCACCTATCACACCGGCCTCAAAGCCAGCGCCGCAATGAAAGACCAACTCCAACTGCTATGCGACGATCATCTCGGTGCCTGGAACTATCGCCTGTTCCCCAATCCCACAGAAACCTCGGGAAGTTATTCCCGCCACGTTGCTTAGCCTGGTATAGAGGGGGAGGGCAGCCCTCAATCCGGGAGCTGACTTATTAGAAAAATTGTCATGCGCTTTATCCGGGATATGCACACTTAGCATGGCATACGGGGTGAGCAGCCCCGATTACACAACCCCCAAAGGAGCAGCACTGTGAAA
>CBINCZ010000538.1:0-1627 GCA_966249295.1 uncultured Gemmatimonadales bacterium | reverse complement strand
CACAGCGACCTTGCTCCCCAACGGCAAAGTACTGTTGCTGGGAAGTATCCGTCCCACCGGCAGCACAGAGATTTTCGACCCTGCTTCTGGTCATTTCACTACTACCGGAATGCTGGTACAGGCTCGCGCCCACCACACGGCGCCCGTTGGGCAGTAGAGTTCGGCGAGCTCCTGGCTTCGGCGGGTCATCATGTCAGGGAAGAGCGGGTCAATCATTCCGCTGGCCGAGAGGCGGCTCGCCCACCAGGGGTTCTGCCACCCGAAGCGAGTCACGGAGAGTTGTGACTGTGCTCCACTCGCATCGAACTGGGCATGGCTCGCGCGAATGTCTTCCGCGGTGCGGAGCGGGCAGTTCGGCAGCAGCTGCGCCAGCGCCGTCACCCGGGAATCCGGATCGACGCGGTCCAGCGCGTCTGCCGTGACCGCCGAGACGTGGGTCTGGTCGTCGGCCAGTGCTGCGTCACGCAGGAACGGCACCTCGGCGCCATGAGCGCGCGCCACGACGGCGATCTCCTCGGCGTCTGTGCTCACGATCACGCGATCGAACAGTTCGGACTCGAGGGCGGCCTCGATGGTGTAGCTGATGGCCGGACGGCCGAGCAGCTCCCGGATGTTCTTGCGTGGCACCCGCCGCGAACCGAGACGGGCAGGAATCACGGCCAGCAGGCGACGGGGCGGGGTCATAGCAGCGCCTCGGTGGCTGATAGGCTCGGATCCTGCTCCGGATCGCGACGCTGCAGGCCCGCGCGCTGGGCTGACCAGAGCGTGCGGTACGTGGAGCAATCCACCAGCAGCTGCTCGTGGGTGTCGAAGCCGACAAGCCGCCCCTGGTCGAGCACCATGATGCGATCGGCGTTGCGCAGCGTCGAGAGGCGATGGGCGATGACGAACGTGGTCCGGCCCTGCATCAGCCGGTCAATAGCAACCTGCACCGCCTCTTCCGACACGGAGTCGAGGCTGCTGGTCGCCTCATCCAGCAGGAGAATCGGGGCGTTCTTGAGCAGTGCCGCGGCGATGCAGACGCGCTGGCGCTGGCCGCCCGACAGCCCGCGCGCCGCCGGGCCACGGCCGATCAGCGTGTCGTAGCCTCGCTCCATTTCCATCACTTCAGAATGCAGGTTGGCGGCACGCCCTGCCTCGATGACCTCGTCCATGGTGGCGCCGGGCCGGCCGAATCGGATGTTGTCGGCGATCGTGCCGCCAAGCAGGAGCGAGTCCTGCTGAACCAGCGCGCAGGCGTCCATGATGTCGGCGTGGCGCAACTGGCGAAGGTCCATGTCGTCAAACAGAATCGCGCCGGCCGTCGGGTCGTAGAACCGCAGCAGCAGCGAGATCAGGGTGGACTTGCCCGCGCCGGATGGCCCGACGATGCCGATGGTCTCCCCTCTATGGATGACGGCGGAGACACCTCGCAATGCTTGCCGCCCACCATACGTGAAGCTCACGTTCCGCAGCTCGATGCGGGACGGTGGTGCCGTGAGACGGCGGGCATCGGGCGCGTCCGCGATTTCCGGTACCGAGCGGAGGATGTGGTTGACCCGGTCCAGTGTGGCCAGGTTGCTCTGCACGTTGGCGTAGACGTTGAGGAGCCCCAGCATGGGGCTGTATACCGCGACCACGGCCACCA
>CBINCZ010000537.1:0-1632 GCA_966249295.1 uncultured Gemmatimonadales bacterium | reverse complement strand
GTTCCACTGGTGCGGGAGCGTGCCGGCGGCCAGCCGGTGTTCGTCATCAGCCCCAATATGGCCAGCGGATTTCCGCTCACCAATTACGCCGGCACCATCTGGCCCTCGCGCCTCTCCAACATGTGGCCTGCAGCGGTGGCATATGACAGTGCCACGAAGCAGCCGGGGCCCGTGCAGTTCAATGAATTGGCCGCCATGAGTCCGACCGAGCGCTTCGGCCTCGAGACCACGGTCCACGACGTCTTGACCTCTCGACCGGCCCTGGTCCTCGCATTAATTGCTGTAGATCAGCCGGGCTGGGGCATGCAGCGGCTCGACCTGCTGCGCTGGCTCAAGCGCGATCCCGACTTCAGCGCCACCTGGCTGGCATACGATTCGCTTGGGCGGGTGGGGAACTACACCGTCTGGGCTCGGCGCGGTGCGGGAGGCGATATTTCCCGACCGCTCCCTGTGGCGCCAGCGCCCCAGGGCTCGTCGCTACCAGACGACTATGGCTCCAATGGCGCGTCGCTGATCTCGGCCGCGGCGTTCCTGGTGTTCCTTTTCATCATATACACAAGACAGCGGACCCAGGTGGCGTAGGCGGAGAGCGAATGCGGCTTACCGAAATCGTCGGCGACGAGGCATGGCCTGGACAGGCAGACGCGAGTTCGCTGGCGGATTCGCGAAGCAGGCGCATAGCGGCCTACCGGCTCTGGATTGGCTACCTCGGCGTCATCGCGGTGTTCGGTCTGCTTCGCGAGGCGGCCAACTACTCGGGCATTGCCATTCAATACGCGTACGCTCCGGCGCTGGACCGCCTGCTCGGGCTTGGCGTGGCCCCGACCATCCGGCTCCAGGCCCTCCGCACTCCGCTGCTCGACTGGATTGCAATCTCGACGTGGTTTTCGTTCTTCGTCTTTCCGCACCTGGTGGCGTGGATTGCCTTTCGTCGTGGAATGCTGCGGCGCTATACGGTATCTCTGGCCGGCTTCCTGTTTCTCGCCCTGATAGTCCATTTTCTGGTTCCCACGGCTCCGCCGTGGCTCACCGCCCCGCACGGCGACATGCCTGCTGTGGAGCGGGTTCTGAAAGTCTGGGGTGAGCAGATCAGTCCCGCCGTGTACGCCGCGGGGAACGCGACAGCAGGCAGCAATCCTGTCGCGGCCATGCCGAGCGTCCACGTCGGATGGGTCGTAATCGCTGTGCTGGCCCTCGACGCGCCGATAGCGGTTGCCATCGCGTACGCGTCAGTCATGGCCGTGGCATTGGCGTATCTCGGTGAGCACTTCGTCATCGACGGAATAGCGGGATTCCTACTCGCAGTCCTGGCACAGCGCATGTCGCTTCGATACTTCGGCCATTCCCTGACTCGCCGGAAGGGCAGGGTGCTCGGCACTGCATGATCTCCCGACTGGAGGGCCGATGCGGCTGAGCGTGATCATCGCGGCGTACAACGAGGAGCGCACGGTTCGCACCATCGTGGAGCGCGTGCGGGCCGTACCGCTCGACATCGAGATCGTGGCTGTGAATGACTGCTCGCGTGACGGCACCGGCACGGTGCTGGAGCAGCTCAAGGCCGAGGGGCTGGTGGATGTGGTGGAGCATCACACGGTGAACCGGGGGAAGGGCGCCGCCATTCGCACCGGCATC
>CBINCZ010000536.1:0-1637 GCA_966249295.1 uncultured Gemmatimonadales bacterium | reverse complement strand
CGCTCGACGCTCGACGCTCGACGCTCGACGCTACTGCATGGCCGCCGAGTCTGCCCCGCCCAGATCCTGGCGCACGGCCTGAGCGCGCTTCAGGTGGGCCTCGAAATTGGGCCGGATCGAGGTCAGGAACTGCTTGAACTCGGGATTCTGGGCGCCCGGAATCAGCGTATTGTCGAGCGCATCGAGCACCGCCTCGTGATACGCGATTTCGCGATCCATGTAGGCCCGGTCAAACTCCGCCCCGCTCAGGTCGGCGAGCTGGTCATGGGCCTGCTCGGCACCGTCCTCCAGCTGCTTGCTGACATCGTTATCGGAGGGCGTCACGCCCAGCTGCTGCGCCAGCGCCACGGCCTTCTGGTTCACCGCCGAATGATCGCGGATCATCGTCTGGGCAAAATCACGAACGGCCTTCGTCTGGCTCTTCTCGAGGGCGAACTTCCCGGCCGCGCTGTCAATGGCGTCGGCCGTCACGGCGATGTCGGCGATGCTCGCATCGGTGAGCTGCGTCGGCGCGCCGGCGCCGCTGTCGGCCGATGGAGCTGCCATGCTCATGCTGTCGCCCGGCAGGCTGGCCGTGTCCTGCTGCCCGTTACTCTGGCAGGCAACCAGCGCGACTGCCACCAGTGCCGCGGCGGCAGCGGTGGACAGATGGTCATGTAATAACCGCTTCATGGGAAGACCTCCCTGGCTTGGAGAATTCGATCCGGCGCCGTGAGCGGTGCCGGACTTGGGCGGGGGCCGGAGCACCTCAGCCGCCCGTCACTACACCACAAGCGATCCGGTTCCCGGAGTTGCCGGACGGATTGGTCTTGTAGTCATCAGCATCGGTGTGAATCACGACTGCCGCTCCGTCCCCGTCGAGCAGCGCATTCTCGCCATGCAGCGTGCCCCCGGGCGTCGTGGCCTGCACGCTCACCGTGCTATCAGGACCAACGGTGATGTTGGGCATGTCGCCCAGGTGCGGCCCTGCCGGATTGTTGGTGCCATGTCCCCGATTGGTGGGATTCCAGTGGGCGCCGGCCGTCTCGAACGACGGACCTTCGCACTTGCCGGTCGTGTGGATATGGAAGCCATGCTCACCCGGCGCCAGCCCGGAGAGCTGGCCGGACACGGTGATCGCACCACCCGACTCGGTCAGGGTCAGCGTGCCAAGATCGCGGCCGCCAGTCCCTTTCATCTGCGCGGTGGCGGCGGCACCGCCGCCGGCACCGGCCATGGCCGCCATGCTGGTGTCAGGGGGCGCCATCGTGGTGTCACTAACGGGCGGAACAACCGAGGTATCGGCCGGCATCGCCATGGTAGTATCCTCGGCGGGCGGCATCATCGTGGTGTCAGTTGGTGGCACCATGGTCGTGTCGGTCGGCGGCGCCATCGTTGTATCGGCCGGGGGCATCATGGACGTGTCGGCGCGGACGCTATCCGGTGTGGGGGCGGCCATCACGTTGGCGGCCGAGGTATCCGCGGCGCTGTCCACCGCGGCGGTGTCCTCCGGCGAAGGGTTGCCGGCGCAGGCGGCAACGGCCGCGGCGGCGAAGAGACTGAGAGTGAAACGGGCATATGTATTGTGCATCGTGCACCTCGGGGGCAGAGGAAGGTCGCTGGCCCGGCTCGCAGGGACCGGACAGGCGTCGAAGGTG
>CBINCZ010000535.1:0-1637 GCA_966249295.1 uncultured Gemmatimonadales bacterium | reverse complement strand
GTCTCCGTCCTCGCCAAGGGTCTGGGGAAGGAATCCATAGTCGCCGGGGTAGTGGACTGCGCTGTGGAGGACGCGATCGAGCCGGAACACGCCGAGCTTCTTGTCGAGTTCGTACTTGTTCCGCTCGTTCGCGGCGATCTCGATGACTGCCGTGACCGAGTTGGGTGGATCGTCGCCGGTGGGAATGTCGTGCCAAGGGTGGAAGTTGTGGGCGGGAAGGCGCATCGGGTACTCTGCTCTCTCGTCAGATGAAGCCTGCAAGATAATCGTCGCTCCAAGCACGCTTGCGGCAAGCCCCCGTCGGGGCCAACTTTCCGCCCGGCCCGAGTGGCGGAATGGCAGACGCAGCGGACTCAAAATCCGCCGGGGGCAACCCCGTGCGAGTTCGACTCTCGCCTCGGGCATCACCCCCCCCCTCACGTCCCATGTTGGAGGCCGCGGTGCCCGCCTTCCGGCTGCGTTTCACCCTCTCGGCGCTTCTCCCACTCACACTGCTGCTCCCGTCGAGCGCGCCGGCCCAGGCGCCACTCACCGGCTTCTCGCCGGCAGCGGCCCAGCGCGAGCGGGCGCTCGAATCGATCCTGCTCAAGGCGGGCGATGCTCCAACTGCCGTTCGCGACCGCCGCGCCCTTTCCGCGGAGCCCCACGTGGCGGGATCGCCGGCGCAGCAGCGCACCGCCGCTTACGTGCTGAGGGAGATGGCCAGCGCGGGACTCGACACGAGCCGTGCGGACTTCAGCGTTTACCTGCCGTACCCCGACTCGACCATCGTCGAACTGGTCACGCCCTCACATATCAGGTTCGCCCTCGACGAGCCGCCGATCCCGGGCGATACCACCACCTACCTCAAGCCCTGGCCTGCCATGAATGGCACCGCCGGTGACGGCGACGTCACCGCGCCGCTGGTGTACGTGAACTACGGGCTGATCGAGGACTACGCGACGCTCGATTCCATGGGCGTCAGCGTCAAGGGGAAGGTTGCCATCGCGCGGTACGGGCGGAGCTTCCGCGGCATCAAGGCGCGCGAGGCGGAGAAGCACGGTGCCGTCGCGCTGATCCTGTACTCCGACCCGCAGGATGATGGGTATTTCCGCGGCGACGTGTACCCGGAAGGCCCGATGCGGAATGCTGACGGCGTGCAGCGCGGCAGCATCCTCAATGAGGACGGCGACCCCTCGACGCCAGGATGGGCGTCGGTCAAGGGCGCGCGCCGCCTGCCCAAGGATTCCATGAACATCAGCCACATTCCAGTGGTGCCGCTGGGATATGGCAACGCGGCCAAGCTGCTCGAGCCCATGCGAGGTCGAGATGTGCCGCAGCGGTGGCAAGGCGGACTCCCGTTCCGCTACCACATCGGCGGCACCGATGCTGCCACTGCGCGAGTGGGGCTCTGGCATGATCAGGGCGATGACGCGTTCAAGACTATCACCAATACGTACGGCATCATCCGCGGCAGCACCTGGCCTGACGAGATCGTGATCGTGGGCGGGCACCGCGATGCATGGGGTCCGGGCGCGCGCGACAACGTGGGCGGTGTCGCCACCATCCTCCAGGCGGCGCGTTCGTGGGGCGCCGCGCTGAAGGCCGGTCATCGGCCGCGCCGCACCCTCATCTTCGCCACCTGGGACGCGGAGGAG
>CBINCZ010000534.1:0-1642 GCA_966249295.1 uncultured Gemmatimonadales bacterium | reverse complement strand
CCAGTGGTCCGGCACCGCATTGGGAATGGCGGCGACTTCATGAAAGGTGTATGATCCCGCGGGACTGGAGGCAGCATGGCGCTGATCGCGGCAATCTCGGCTCTCGCGCTCGTCATCGCGCTCACGCTGAGGGATCGCAAGCTGCTCGGCCCCGGTGGTACGGGCGCTGCCGTCATGATGTGGGTGGTGGCCCCAGTGGTATTGCTGATCAAGCTCAAGTGGTATGGCTGGTCGGCCGAGAAGACTCTCTGGTCCACTGCGGCACTGCTCATGTGGGTGATCGTATGTGGCACGGGAAGGCCCGGCATCTTGCTCTCAACGCTCTTCATGGATGAGCCTAATGTGCCGCAGAATGTACTCCTGAGATCCTTCATCGGGCAGGCCGTCCTGATAATTGGCATCATCGTATTCGTAGCTGTCGACGCCTTTGCGTAGATGTGAGAGTAGGCATTCCGCTCTGGCGCGGGGCGTGGCGGTGGGTCGGTGTTAGTGACGGTTCGTCACTTTAATGGTTGTTGTTTACCATGATGTGATCTTGGTGTGTCGGGGCTGGAGGAGTTGATCGCTCTGGCGTGGGCTTGGCCGTCGAGAATGCCGAGTTGCGGAGCGGGTGGCTCGGCTGGAGAGGCTGGTCTCGCGGAACAACGAGACCTCGGGGATGCCGCCGTCGGCCGATGATGTGCTGGGCAAGCCCCAGAACAAGGCCAGGCCGGGCCGGAGCGGCAAGCGCCGTCCGGGCAAGCACCCCGGGAGGCCGGGCGGGGGCGCGAGGCTCACCGGGATAGTGGGCCGGGCGGATGGCCGGGGCTGGCGTAGCGGACGGCGGGTGGGTCGGACGGCGGTATAGGCGGGTGGCATGGGCCGGGGCGGGCAGCGCGTGCGGAGGCCGGGCGGCGAGAAGCGGTGATGTCTGGGCCGGATCGGCGGGGCTGCCGGTGGGGGAAGGTACTCAGGGGGAGTGCAGACAGGCGGTGGGGCCGGGGCGCTCGTGGGAATGGGGGCTGCGCGGATCGCCGGGCTGGCGCAGTGCACGGCGCCTGGATCGGGACGGGCTTAAAGGCGGGCGGCGCCGACTGCTGGGCAATGGTTGCGTATGACGCGGATCGGCGTAGGGCCGGTGGCGGACGTCGGCATCGATGGGTGGTCTTGGCCGCGTGTAACGACGTGGAGGTCGGGCCACCAGGGGAGGGTGAGGCGGCCTGGACGCCTTCCCTTATTGCCCTGCGGCGCGGTGGGGTCGTCCGCTGCATGACCTGGCGCGCCGCAGGTCAACCAACCAGGCGCGGATGGCGAGAGCCCTGGCGTGGGGGCTGCGGCGCGTCCGACAAAGAGACGTTCGGACCCAGTCAGTGGGTGCGTTGGTAATGCGATGGATCGAATCGAAGAATCTGAACGCCGGCGCCCCAAATTCTTCCATTTCGGTGCATCTTGACCGACTTGCGCAGGAAGTCATCCGGGAAGGCTGGAAGGCCGTTGCGCGCTACGACGGCCCGTGCCCGCTTCTACGCGTGTTCGACCCCGCCGTCCCGGACTTCGGGGAGAGCATCACTCTCGTCCCCGGAACGGCGTCCGACATCTGGTGGTACCGGTCGAGCACCGGCGAGGACCTGGCTCCGCACACCAAGCCCATGCGCGCGGCCGA
>CBINCZ010000533.1:0-1647 GCA_966249295.1 uncultured Gemmatimonadales bacterium | reverse complement strand
GGCGGAGCTGCTGGAGGCTTTTCCGCCTGACCGGCGCCAGCGCCTGACGGCCGCGGAGCCGACCGAGGAGATCCCCGTCGCGTTCGTTCGCGAGCTGTGGGAGTCGGTGGATGCGCTGCTCGGTGCGGTCGACCCGAAGTGGAGCGAGCGCGCGGGCGCCTTCTCGATCGAGTCGGCGGGGGTGCAGTTCTACGGCGGGATCCTGAAGAAGAGCAACCCGACCGAGTTCCTGACGCAGAGCGTCTCGCTCTTTCGCCTGTTCTACCGACCCGGCGACATGGAAGTCGTCTTCGCCGAACCGGGGGCGGCGGTACTGCGGCTCGTCGGCTTCGACGCCGGGACTCGGCTCTTCTGCCAGCGGCAAACAGGAGGGCTCCGACTGGCTCTCGCCCTCGCCGGCGGGACCGCGGCCAATGCGCGCCACGTCCGCTGCGTCACGGAAGGCGATGCGTTCTGCGAGTGGGAGCTGGCGTGGCGAGTAGTGACGAGTGGGGTGTGAGCCGGGGGGTAGCAACTGCAACTGCTGTTGAACAGGAGTCACGGAGAGCACGGAGCGGTTTGGTAACAGCCGTGCCGAAAGGATCGGGGCCCCGGTCCGCAGCAAGCAGTTCGGGCCGGTGACGGAACGACGCCTTGTGCCGTTATCCAACCGCTCCGTGCTCTCCGTGACTCCTGTTCAAATGCAGTTGCCGTTCACGCGTCAGCCCGACCTCCTCCTCTCCTCAGTAGAACTGCCGCAGCTCGATGCGCGTGTTGTTGAGGGCGACGCCGTAGAAGCGCACCTGGTCGCCCTGGCGGAGGCTCTGGAAGCGATTGAGGTCGGAGCGTGTCGGGTTGTACGGCATCGACACCGTCACGACGTACCCCGTCCCGCCATCGATGGTAAACAGGCCGTTCTGGATGTCCACCTGCCTGACGGTGCCCTGGAACGACTGGACGCTGCCCGAGCCGCTCCCCGACCCGCCGTTCTGCGCCGACTGGGTGACTTGGATCGAGTCGGTGTAGTAGTTCCCGTTCCCGTTATCCTGGATCCGGGCGACGATCTGGTCGCCGTTCTCGAGGGCGGTCACCGGGTAGTTCTGGTTCTGGTAGATCACCCGGGTGTTGTTGTCGTACCGCACGCCGACGCTCTGCCCGTTCGACTGGATGATCCCGATCTGCTGGTTCCGGGTATCGACCCCTTGGATCGTGCCGGCGAGCTCGTTGCCGCCCCCGCCGAGGACGCTGCCGAGGATGTTGCCAAGCCCCGAGTTCGCGCACGCGCTCGTCGCGATGAGGGCCAGCGCGACCGCGGTGGTGCGTGCCGCGCGTTGAAGGACCGTCATTGTGCTCTCCGGTAGAGTTCGAATCCCGGATTAGCAATCGCGGTGCCGCTCACCCCGGGTTCAGTCGTCGAGCGCGGTCAGCGAGACGGTGGCGTGACCTGCGTCATCATAGAACAGCGAGACGCGCCAGGGCTGGCAGCAGACCTGGCAGTCCTCGACGTAGTCCTGGCTGTTGCCGCTCCCCGGATCGAGTCCGATCTCGACGCTCTCCCCGCAGTACGGACAGGTGACGAGCGCCTCCATCTCGGCGGTCCCATCGCCGAGTGGAAAAGCTTCGTCGAGCTCGGCCTCGAGCTCGGGGTCGTCGGTGCCATCGGACTCG
>CBINCZ010000532.1:0-1652 GCA_966249295.1 uncultured Gemmatimonadales bacterium | reverse complement strand
GACTGCGGGGCGCGCCTTGGCGGCCGGATCGGTGATCACGTAGTAGCCGCGGGCCGAAGCGGCCTCGCCGGCGAAGGGCGCCACCAGCTGGCCGCTCTTGAGCAATGCGTCCACCAGCGGCCGGCGACCCATCGCCACGCCCTGGCCGGCAAGAGCAGCGGCTATGGCCTCGGCGTAGTTGGTGAAGCTCAGGCGCGCCGCCGGCTGCAGGTCGGCCAGGCCCATGGCGGTGAGCCAGGGCTCCCACTCCATCGGGATGCCGCCCACGTCGCTGTCCATCTCGATGTGCAGCAGCGGGTGGCGTGCCAGGTCGGCCGGCACGCGCAACGGATGCTGGCCATCGCTCAGCAGCCGCGGGCTGCACACCGGCTGCAGCGCCTCCTCGAACAGCCGCGTGGCGCCTGGGATCTTGCCGACCCTGGCGTAGCGGATGGCGAGGTCGAAGCCGTCGGCCGCGAGGTTGCGGTTGTCGAAGGTCGCGTCCAGCCGCACGTCCACGCCCGGGTGGCTGCGGATGAAGGCGGACAGCCGAGGGATCAGCCAGAGCGCCGCGAGCCCCGGCGTCGTCGTCAGCGCGAGCACCTCACGCCGGTTGGGCGTGCGGATGTCGCGCACCGCACCCCGCAACGTGCCGAGCGCGCTGGTGCAGGCGGTGAACAGGCGCTGGCCGTCGGCGGTGAGGGCCAGCGCGCGGTGGCGCCGGGCGAACAGCGCCACGCCCAGCTCGTCCTCGAGTGCCCGCATCTGCCGGCTCATCGCCGACTGGGTGACGAAGCGCTCGGCCGCCGCGCGGGTGAAGCTCAGGTGCCGGGCCGCGGCCTCGAAGGAGGCCAGCAGGTCCAGCGGCGGGAGCTTGTCCGGGAGCTTCTGGTTTTGCATGCGTGGGAGGAATGCCTGCGGTTCCGAATCATCGTTTGTCAGCCCGGCTCGGGCGCCCGAATATTCGCTCCACGCCGGCGCTGGCGCAAGCACCTCGTGCCAGTGCCCCATGCATGCCACCCACGCATGCGCCGCCACCCGAACCGGGAGCCACCATGTTGATCACCTCCAGCCGCACCCGCCTGCTGCTCGAACGAGGGCAGAGCACCCGCCTGACCGAGGCGAGGGACGCGCAGCTCGCCAGCGCCGGCGGCACGCTGTGGGTCACGATCGACAACGATCCGCGCGACATCGTGCTCGAGTTCGGCGACAGCCTGGAGATCCCCGGCAACGAGCCCATCGTCGTCTCGTCCATCGGCGGGCCGGCGGTGATGGACCTGCGGCCGGGCCCGCTGCGGTTGGTGGCGGAAGGGGCATGACGATGGACGCCTCGACCTTCATCGAGCGGCTGGAGGAAGAAGCCGCCGCCCCGACCTTCCGCATCCACCGCTACCCCGCCGGGATGATCGACCGGCTCAACCTGCCGGGCGGCCGGGCGGTGGTGGTGCGTCCCGTCCTGCCACAGGATGCCGATGCCGAGCAGCGTTTCGTCACCGGTCTTTCGCTCGCCAGCCGGCACAAGCGCTTCCACGTCGGCCTGCGCCAGCTGAGCCCGAGCACGCTCAGGCAGATGACGGAGATCGACTACCGCGACCACGTCGCGCTGGTGGCCCAGGTGCTGGACGACGCGCGGCCCTCGGATGCCGAGCCGGAGATCGTCGCCGACGCCCGCT
>CBINCZ010000531.1:0-1652 GCA_966249295.1 uncultured Gemmatimonadales bacterium | reverse complement strand
CCGCACCAAGCGCCAGCAGCATCATGAAGAACTTGAATCGCTTGGGGTGGCTCCACAGCGCGCCGATCACGAACACGCCCAGCGCCAGGAGCACCGCGCGCGACTGGGTGACGAGGATAGTGAAGGGGAGGGCCGCCACCGCGAACAGGGCGCCCTTCCGGACCAGCCCCTTCTTCTCGGTGAGCAGCAATGCCGCCGCCATGGACAGCTGGAGGATCGTGAGCGCGGCGAGGTCGTTCGGGTTGCTGAAGATGCCCTGATACCAGGCCGCCCGTCCGAAATAGGTGTTGCCGGTCAGGTAATTGACCAGGGTGCCGCGTACCGGATGGCTTCCGTAGAGCGCCAGGAACGCCACCATGAAGAACCAGATCTGCGACCGGGTGCGCACGCCGTTGACGATGGCAAGGTAGATCAGGCCGACCTTGCCCAGGTCCAGCCATGCCTCGAAGGCGACGCTGCGCCAGGGCGAGAATATCGCGCCCACACCGGCCCACACCAGGAAGACGACAAAGAGGCCGGCGCTCGCCGGGAAGCGAAGCCCGCCGGGGACAAGCAGCAGGCCGACCAACGCGACAATGGCCGACGCCTCGCCGATGGGCAGGCGGTAGGTGACTGCCGCAAAGAGGTAGCCGAGGATGCCGATGAAGGTCAGCGACCATGTCACGGCGCCGAGGCGGGAGCGCAGCTGCACCAGGTCGCGCCACACATCGCGCACGGCGCGCCGGATCGGCTTGCCGGTGGGGGCGGGGGGCGCCACCGGAGCAGCAATGGGGCGGTCCTGCGGCGTGGCCTCGACCGCGGCCGCCATGGATCGCGCGGTGCGCCAGCCTTCGCGCCGGGCACTCATCGGGCCAGTCCCTCGTAGAGCTCGATCAGCTGGTTCAGAACTACCTCTTGGGAAAACCTGTCCATGGCTGCCTGCCGGCCGGCGCGACCCATCGCGGCGGCCGCGGCGGGATCGTCGCGCAGTCGCTGGATGCCGGCCGCAAGGGCGGCCTCATCGTCGGAGGGCACCAGCAAGCCGGTCTCGCCATCGGTGACGGCGTCCCGCACTCCGCCGACATCAGTCGCGACCACCGGACGCGCAGCCGCCATGGCCTCCACCACGGCATTGGGAAACCCTTCGCTCCGGGAGGTCAGCACCGAGAGATCAAAAAGCCCGTGAGGATTGGGCCGATTGGGCAGGGTCCCCGTGAAGGTCACGCTCTCCTTCAGGCCAAGTGACTGCGCCAGCTGCTCGAGATCGCTACGGGTAGGGCCGTCCCCGACAATCACAATATGAACTGGTGGGTTGCCCGCTGTGAGGCGCCGCACTGCACGCAGGAGCAGTGCATGGTTTTTTACGGCCGACAGCCGGGCCACGATCCCCACCACCCAGCGGCCGGCCGGGACGCCCAGCGCCGCCAGGCGTTGTTCCCGTTCGGCGGTGTCGGGCAGGTCAAACGCTGCGGGCTCGAGAAAATTGGGAATGACGGTGACCTGTTCCGGCCGGTAACCCTGTTCCCGGACCAGGCTCGCGCCGACAACCGAGCTGTTTACCAGGAGTCGGGCGGCCCGGCGCGACATCATGCGATTCAGCACATCGAGGCGCGGCTTGGACGAAGCGGCTCCCCAGCGCCGGCTGGCAATCACGTTGCGGATCCCGGCCACCC
>CBINCZ010000530.1:0-1659 GCA_966249295.1 uncultured Gemmatimonadales bacterium | reverse complement strand
CTCTCGCTGCCAACGAGTCGCCTGCCATCCGCCGGGGTATATCTGTTGCCTTTGCGTGCGACACGATCGTTATTTGACAACCGTCCCGTTTGGTGGCGGCGCTTCTAAGCTTCGAAGCGCCGCTTTTTTGTGGACTTGGGAATTGGTCCACGTCGTGGCAACGGCATGGAAGATTGCCTGAGGAATCAGTTCGAGCGACGCGCGAGCGGCATCGGGTTGCCACCTGAGCTTGTCAGCCAGGATCTCGGGCCCGTCATCGCCCGGCGTCCAGCGCTCGATCAGGCGGCTCGCCACATCCACGATCCAGTACTCCGGCACGCCCTCCTGCTGATACAGCGCGCGCTTGACGACCCGATCCAGCCGCGCCGTGGCTGGCGAAATGACCTCTACCGTCAGCAGGAGACGTCCCGCTTCCTGCCAGTCACGCGAGGCCCGTCCATCGATCAGCGGCACTACGAACAGGTCCGGCTCCACTATCCGGTCGTCGCGGAACTCCACGTCCGCTGGTGATAGCACGACACGGCCGATTGCGGTGCCAGCCAGGTGGGTGCGAAGCTGGATCAGCAACTCCTGAACGGCCGCCTGATGCTCCCACGTCGGCGCGGGGCTCATGTAGAGCTCCCCGTCAATGACCTCGTACCGCCGGCCATCGTCCGGCAGGGCGCGCACGCGTGCGATGGTCCAATGGGTGGATGAGGCGGCCATGCCCATAGTATTACCTCCTCGGTGCCAGCAGAGCAACGTAACATGAGCAAGGATGGTGCTTCCCTGCGTGGGGCATGGCATCACGCGAGTGCGGCGATGAGCGAATTCGCTCGCCCGTCGCAGGCCCTTCCGCCCGGACGAAAACAGGGGTTGATTGCCCAAACCCGCCTCGAGGAGCCCTGATGTCCGATGCCGGGACCAGCGCTGACCTGGTCTTCGGGCTCGCATATGACGAGCTCAGGCGACTGGCGCACGCCGTGCGCCGGAATCGCCCCGACGCCACCATCAGCACCACCGAGCTGCTGCACGAGGCCTGGTTCAAGCTCCAGCCCATGTCGCAGCTCGGCATCGAGGACGAACTTTACCTCAAGCGGGTCGTAGCGCGCGCCATGCGCCAGGTGCTGATTGACGGCGCTCGGCGCCATGCGGTGCGGGCGCGGCATCGGCGTGAGCACGCGGCGGAGATCACCGCGGCCGAGGCGCGGGAAGACCAGCTCGCGGCCGCGCTGCTGGATCTCGACCGGGCACTGGCGGAGCTGGCGCAGGTGGACGCGCGGCGCGCAGCGGTGGTCGAGTGCCGGTTCTTCGGCGACATGGATGTGGAGGAAACGGCCCGGGCACTGGAGCTTTCCACCGCCACCGTGAAGCGCGACTGGCGACTCGCGCGCGCGTGGCTTGCCCAGGCACTGCAGGCCGATGACTGATCCGGCGTCCATGCCCTCCGGCGCGGAATGGCGGCGGGTGGCAGAAGTGTTCGAGCACGCCATCGAGCTGGAACCGGCTGAGCGTGAGCAGTGGTTGTCGCAACTGACGAGCCTGAGCGATGCAGCACGCGAAACCGTGCGCCGGATGCTGCGGGCGGACGTATCGAGTCGGGGCCTCATGGAGGAAGGCATTGCGCCGGTGGCACACCTTGCGGTAGAGCCCGAGCCGGAGCTTCGCCCCGGTCCGCGG
>CBINCZ010000529.1:0-1683 GCA_966249295.1 uncultured Gemmatimonadales bacterium | reverse complement strand
AAGTCTGCATTCGGCTATCGCATCGATTATGGCGGCCGGTCAGTCGTCCTGTCCGGAGATACCCGCGTATCCGGAAACCTGGTGCGACATGCGGCCGGAGCGGACCTGCTGATTCATGAAGTGCTGGTACCCGAGGCGCTTCGGCGCGCGGGAGCCCCGCCGGACCGCATAGCAGGCATTGCGGCCCTGCACACAACGCCTGAGCAGGCAGGTGGTGTCTTTGCGCGCGTGCGGCCACGTCTCGCCGTCTATTCGCACGTTTGCCCGCCGGGAGCAACCCAGGACGACCTGCGCGATGCAACGCGCACGACCTACGATGGCCCTGTTGAACTCGGTGAGGATCTCATGGTCATCGAGGTGGGCGACCAGATCACGATCCATCGGCCGGCGCGTCCGGGATCCTGAGCAGCAGCCGGTCGAGAGGCCGGCAGGCTTCGCCAGTGAAATCATTCGCCGCGGTTGGTGTAACGGGAGCTGGAGGCCACATGCGTCGAGTGCTCTACCGCGTCGCCATGAGCCTTGACGGCTACATCGCCGGGCCGCGCGGCGAAGTGGACTGGATCGTCCACGATCCTGCTATTGATTTCAGCGAGGCGTACCAGGGCATTGACACCGTGCTCCTGGGCCGGCGCACCTACGAACTCACCCGCCAACCCGGCGCGCCCCCGTGGCCCAAGGGCTGGCAGATCCACGTTTTTTCCCGCACCCTCGCAGCAGCAGACCATCCCGGTGTCACGATGGTGAGCGCCGACGCAGGGCGGCATGTTGCCGCACTCCGCGCCGAGCCCGGCGAGGATATCTGGCTCTTCGGGGGCGCGAGCCTGTTCAGGAGCCTGCTGGAGGCGGGGCAGGTGGACGTGGTGCAGCTCCTGGTCGTGCCAGTCCTGCTCGGTGACGGCGTGCCGTTGCTGGAGCGCGGAGCGCGGCAGACACAACTCGTGCTCGAACAGGTGGAGCGATATCCCAGCGGGATGCTTAGCCTGCGTTATCAGGTTGCCGACGCTCTTCCCGCAGGTGACCCTCTCAAGGGCGATACTTCGCCCCACTCCAGGCAGGACTCTTAATCCATGCGACCACTCCGCTATTCCATCAATGTGACGCTGGACGGGTGCGTTCATCACGAGGCGGTGGTCCCGGACCCGGAGATGCACCGGTATCACGCCGAGAATCTTGCGCGTGCCGATGCCCTGCTGTTCGGCCGCGTCACCTATCAGATGATGGAAGAGGGATGGCGGTCAGTAGCGGAGACGGGCCAGCAGCCCGAGTGGATGGATGACTGGATGGTGCCCTTTGCCCACGTGATCCACTCGGCGAAGAAGTACGTCGTGTCGAGCACCCTGGACCACGTCGACTGGAAGAACGCCGAGCTCATCCGTGGCGACCTGGAGCAGGCGGTCCGCGCACTCAAGCAGCAGCCCGGCAACTTCCTGCTCACAGGCGGCGTGACGCTCCCGCTCGCCCTCACCGAGCTGGGCCTTATCGATGAGTACGAGTTCGTGGTGCATCCCCGGATCGCTGGCCATGGGCCGACGCTGCTTGCGGGACTCTCCAAGCCGCTCGACCTGCGGCTGGTGAGCCGGAGGGAGTTGGGAACGGGGGCGGTGGTGTTGGTGTATGAGTCTAGCGTCTAGCGTCGAGCGTCGAGCGTCGAGCGTCGAGCGTCGAGCGTCGAGCGTCGAGCGT
>CBINCZ010000528.1:0-1695 GCA_966249295.1 uncultured Gemmatimonadales bacterium | reverse complement strand
CGGGGGCGGCTCCATCACCACCCTCAACCTCTCGACGGCCGCAGCCTTCGTGGCCGCAGGCGCGGGTGTTCCGATCGCAAAGCACGGCAATCGCAGCTACACCTCACGCTCGGGTTCCGCCGATGTGCTCGAAGCGCTGGGCGTGAACATCAACCTGGACGCCGCGCAGGCGGCGGCTGTGCTGGAGGAGGCGGGCATCGTTTTCCTGTTTGCCCCGACTTTTCATCCGGCCATGCGATACCTCGTGCCGGCCCGGCGCGAACTGGGGACGCCGACCATCATGAACCTGCTCGGTCCACTGGCCAATCCTGCCGGCGCGGGGCGCCAGGTCGTCGGCGTGGCTGATCGCGACCGGGCTCCGCTGCTGGCTGGTGCGCTCTGCGCCCTTGGCAGCCGGCGTGCCATGGTGGTGCACTCGGAGGCGGGGATGGATGAGCTGAGTCCTTCCGGCAGGACGCTGGTCTGGAGCGTGACGGACGGGTCGGTCACCGAAGAGGTGATCGAGCCGGCAAAGCTCGATCTCGAAGTCGATCATCTTGGCGGGCTCGCCGGCGGCAGTCCGGAGGAAAATGCGGAACGATTGATGGCTGTGCTGGACGGCAGGGGCTCCGCCGTGGAATCCGCCGCGATCATGCTGAATGCGGCGGCGGCCATCGCGGTGGCAACAGATAACGGATCAATGGAAGACGGAGTGCTGCGGGCGGGGGAGGCGCTGAAGTCGGGCGCAGCGAGAGCGGTGCTGGAGCGATTGCGGCAGGCCACAAAGGTCTGGAGGTCGAGCGGTCGAGGAGGAACAACTTGACCCCTCGACCATCTCGACCGCCTTACGTGTACTTCCGGATCACCCCGACCACCACGCCCTGGATGAGCACGTCCCGCTCGTGGAAACGAAGTGGCTGCATGGTGGCGTTGGCCGGCTGCAACCGGATCCAGCCACCGGGCTCGCGATAAAACTTCTTGACGGTGGCCTCGGCGCCATTGACCAGCGCGATAACCAGTTCGCCATTTTCCGCGCTCTGCTTGCCGTGCACCACGACGAGGTCGCCGTCCATGATGTGCTCGTCGATCATGGACTCGCCCTGTACCCGGAGGGCATAGTTGGGACCGCGCCGAGGCAGCATCCCGTCCGGCACGGCGACCGTTTCGTCGTGCATCAGCGATTCGATCGGGGTGCCGGCTGCCACCTTGCCGAGGAGGGGCACTTCCGTGGCCGACGCAGTGCCGCGAGGAGGCAGTACCTCGATGGAGCGGCTCTCGTTGTAGGCCCGGTGGATGTAGCCCTTCTTCTCGAGATTGGTCAGGTGCTCGTGGACCGTAGCCAGCGACTGGAAGCCGAATCGCTCGGCGATTTCCTCGAAACTCGGGGCGTAACCCTGTTCCGAGATGTGCGACTGGAGGAACTCCAGGATCTCGCGCTGGCGTTTGGTGAGCGGCATGGGTTGAATCCTGTGGCTGGTGACCGAACAGACCCCGAACTATTCTACCCGAAAAGCTCCCGAAGGACAAGTGCCCGCTACCCTTGACCAGATACTTGGCGCCGCCCGTGAGCGGGCGGCCGCACTCACGAGCCAGCGTGCCGCGCTGGAACGCGCCGCGTCTGACACGCCGGCCCCGAAGGATTTCAGGCAGGCGCTGCAGGGAGAGCACCTGGCAGTCATCGCGGAGATCAAGCGGCGGTCGCCATCCGCCGGCGTC
>CBINCZ010000527.1:0-1703 GCA_966249295.1 uncultured Gemmatimonadales bacterium | reverse complement strand
AGGCGTCAAGCCGCCCGCCGGCGAGGCCTACATGGGAATCGAGAACCCCAAGGGAGAGCTGGGCTACTACTTCGTCTCCGACGGGACCGCCAAGCCGGTGCGCTGGCGCATCCGGCCGCCGGCCTTCATCAACCTGTCGGCCCTGCCCAAGATGTGCGAGGGTTCGCTGCTGGCCGACGTCATCGCCATCAACGCGAGCGTGGACATCGTCATGGGTGAGGTGGACCGATGAGCGCAACTGTCCACGGCGAGGAAGCCTACGAGCCGGTCTTTACCGGCGAGACGCTCGCCGCCCTGCAGCGCAAGTTCGCCGAGTATCCCACGAAACAGGCCCTGCTCCTGCCCGCGCTCTGGATGGTGCAGGAGAAGCGGGGCTGGATCAGCGAGAAGGCGATCGGTGAGGTGGCCGAGGTGCTGGGGCTGACCCCGGCGCTGGTCAAGGGTGTCGTGACGTTCTACACCATGTACCACACCCACCCGGTGGGGAAGTATTTCATCCAGGTCTGCACCACGTCGCCTTGCGGCCTGTGCGGGGCAGAAGAGACGCTCAAGGCACTGCTGCTGCATACCGGCTGCGGCGAGCTCGGCGCCACCAGCCCCGACGGCCGCTTCACCGTGGTCGAAGTGGAGTGCCTCGGCGCGTGCGGGTTCGCCACGCCAGTGATGGTGAATGACGACTTCATCGAGAGCGTGTCGCCCGAGAGCGTGCCCGCCCTGCTCGAGAGGTACCGGTAATGGGCTACCCGCATCCGAGTCATCCCAAGGAAACGGTTGTGCTCTCGCAGTACTTCGGCGATCCCGAGGCGCGGAGCTACGACGGGTGGGTCAAGCGCGGCGGCTATGAGGCCCTGCGCAAGGCCCTCGGCATGGACCGGAACGCCATCATCGAGGAAGTGAAGGCGTCGGGGCTGCGTGGGCGTGGTGGTGCGGGATTCCCCACCGGGCTCAAGTGGAGCTTCATGCCCAAGGACGACGGCAAGCCCCATTTCCTGGTCTGCAACGCCGACGAATCGGAACCCGGCACCTTCAAGGACCGGGAGATCATGCGCTGGACACCCCACGCACTGATCGAAGGGTGCGCCATCGGCGCGTACGCCATCCAGGCCGAGCGCTGCTACATCTACATCCGCGGCGAGTTCACCGAGCCGTGGGCGGTGATGAGCAAGGCGCTCGATGAGGCCTACGCCAACGGCATCCTCGGCGCCAACGCGTGCGGCAGCGGCAAGCGTGTTGACATCACCCTGCATCGGGGTGCGGGCGCCTACATCTGCGGCGAAGAAACCGCGATGCTCAACTCGCTCGAGGGCAAGCGCGGCAACCCGCGGGTCAAGCCGCCGTTCCCGGCGCAGGCGGGTGCGTTCGGGCTGCCCACGACGGTGAACAACGTGGAGACCCTGGCGGCGGTGCCGCATATCCTCAATCGCGGTGCCGACTGGTACAAGGGACTGTGCCTGGGAAATCCCAAGAGCACGGGCACCAAGCTCATGTCAGTCTGCGGCCACGTACAGCGGCCGGGGAACTACGAGATCACCATGGGCACACCCATGAAGGATCTCATCTACGACATGTGCGGTGGCATGCGGGAGGGGCGGAAGCTCAAGGCTGTCATCCCGGGCGGCTCATCGGTGCCGATCCTCACCGCGGAAGAGGCGGAAGGGTGCGTCACCGATTACGAGGGCGTGGTTGAGGCCGGCTCGATGCTG
>CBINCZ010000526.1:0-1712 GCA_966249295.1 uncultured Gemmatimonadales bacterium | reverse complement strand
ACAGGCCGAACACCACCAGCGCCAGCATGGTGACGATGGTGACGATCGGCCGCCGAATGGCAAAATCACTGATGAACATTGCTGTCACCCGGCGCTATGGCCTCGCTGGCCGAGCGCACCCGTGCCACCGTCCCTGGAGTGAGTCCCTGCGCCGCGCCCATGAGCACGGTGTCGCCGGCCGCAAGGCCGCTGGTGATCTCGGTGCGCTCATTCACGGTATCATCGAGCCCGACTTCCACGTCCACCTTCTCCACCCGTCCCTGCTTGAGCCGCACCACCACCGGGCGCACACCCCGGCGATCCACCGCATCAGTCGGGACCACGACCGCCTGGCGCAGTTCGGTGGCGACGCGCCCCTGCGCAAAGAGCCCCGCCACCAGCGAGCGCGATGCATTGGGAATGGCGACGATGACGCGCACCTGCCGCGTGGCGGGATCCACCACCGGATTGACCCGCTCGATGGTTCCGTTGAACTCGCGGTCGGGATAGCCGGTGACGCTGAACTGCACGGCCATGCCTTCCTTCACCTGCGAGAGCTGTTCCACCGGCACTGCCGCCTCGAGGCGCATGGTGGACGGGTCCACCACCGAGAAGAGTTCGTTGCCCGAGGAGACGACGTCGCCCTCGCTCACCTTGGCTTCGCTCACGATGCCGCTGAACGGCGCGCGCAGGGTGGCCTTGTCGAGCTGCCGCTGCGCTGTGGTGGTGCGCGACCGCGCGTCCGCCGCGGCGCCCTCGGCGCTCTTCACGGCGAGCTGGGCGGTCTCCAGCTCGCGGTCGGCCACGGCGCCTGCCGCATGCAGCCGCTCGGTGCGCTCCAAATTGTGCCGCTGCAGCTCGAGGTTGCTCTCGGCGGTGCGGAGCCCGGCGCGAGCGCTCAGGTATGCATCGCGCAGCGCCGAGTCGTCAATGCGGCCGAGCACCTGGCCCTTCTTCACCGTCATGCCCTGGTCGGCGTCCACTTCGACCATGGTGCCGGTGATCTCGGCGCGTACCGTGGCGCCCAGCTCGGGAGTGAGGGTACCGGAGATGACCGGGCCCGCCATCAGCGTCGCCGTGTCGGCCACGGCGATGTTCTCGGTGCCAAGCAGCGCCGGCGGCGGTGCCGGTGGAGCTTCCTCTGCCCGGCTCTTGCAGCCGGCGAGGAGGAGCGCGATGAGCAGCGTGATGTGATTTCTATTCATGATCGTCTGTCTTCAGTCGTCGGTCGTTGATAGACGGCTAGACGGTTCGACGGCTGGACGGCTGGTTCTTAGCCTCGGATTCCAGCCGTCCGGCCGTCCGGCCGTCAAGCCGTCTCATTGCGCCACCGGCAGATCTCCCAGCAACGCATTCCTCACCCTCGCCACCTGCAGGTCCCTCGCACTCTGCGCGCGGTTGGCGAGCGCCTGCTGCAGCTGCACCCGCGCGTCACCCAGTTCGGTCTGGGTCGAAAGCCCCTCGCGATAGCGGAGCTCGGCGATTTCATAGGCGCGGCGGGCCTGCGACACCACGCCGGCGCTGGCGTCCCATGCGGCTTCCGCCGCCGCCAGCGTGGCATCGGCGCTCTGGTTGTCGAGTGCCGCCAGTTCGCGCGCCTGCTTGAGCCGCAACCGGGCCTCGTCCACGTTGGCCCGCGCCACCTGTTTCTGTCCCGAAATCCTGCCGCCGGTGAAGATCGGGACCGAGACCGCGAGCGACACGGTCCAGTCATCCACGAAATCACTCCACGA
>CBINCZ010000525.1:0-1716 GCA_966249295.1 uncultured Gemmatimonadales bacterium | reverse complement strand
GCACGCCCGCGGCTATTCCTCGTAGCAGATAGAGACAACTTCGGCCGCCGGAGCGGCTCCGCACGGGAGGCGCTTGCGAAGCCGCCGGCGCCCTCACTTCGTGCAGGTCACATCCGAGGTGGCGAAGTCCACCGAGGTCTCACCGTTGGCGTTGATGGTGAAATGCGCCACGTTGTGGACCATGACGTTCGCCGCCGAGCCCGGCGAGACGAGATGCCTGGTGAAGATTGCGGTGGAAACCTGGGGGAAGCCGGTCCCGCCCGCGTTGAATGTCTCCGCCTGACCCTCGTGATCCCGGTAGACCGTGCCGGTTTCGGTCCCGACTCCGGTACTTCCCTTGTCCACCACGGTGAACGTACCGTGGAAGCCGCCGTTGGCGTCGGTCACGATCTGGATGCGGCTCTCCAGCCGCATGGTGATCAGCACGGGCTCGCCGGTGCAGTTGACGATCTTGGGTCCCTGGGCCAGGAAGTCGGACTCCGAGTAGTCCCGGCTCACGCTGCGGCTGGCGGGCGCGCCAGTTTTCGAGAAGCTTGGCGCAGCCACCGCACTCGTCACCTCCGCGGGCGCGGTCGCGTCGCTGCACGCCGCCAGCACCAACGCGGAGCAGGCCAGCATCGCAAGACATTTCATGAGAATCCTCCTGCCGCCGTACGGCGATGCATGGCTGCTAGTTCTGGGTGACGGTGAAGTTCACCGCCGCGGGATAGGACTGCGCTTCACTGCCGTCGCGGAAGGTGCAGAGCGCCTCGCCGCCCTCCTGCGACGTGATCTGCCACTGGGTGTCGCTGAGGGCAGTCACATTGACTTCATCCCCGCCACCCACTCCCTGGTCGCCAACACCGAAGTCGATGCGTGAGCATTCGCCGGATGACGGCGTAAGGAAGAAATGGCGCGTTTGCGTCCCCGTCGCCGTAGTGACGCCCGTGATGTTGCGGATGAAGCCGTTGCCCGTGGCACTCCAGGTGCCGTTGGGTCCGGTGAAGGTGAACTCGCGGTCGCAACGGTTCTTGCCGTGCGAGCTGGTGCTGGTCTGGATCGTTGCGTCGCCTGAGCCCGAGGCCACCTGGATGGCAGCATCCACGCAGGGCGAGCCGCCGACGTACGCTGCCCCGTCGCCCACGAACACAAAGTCCCCATCAGGGACATCCCATGTCGCGCCGGGATTGGTCTGGCTGCCGCCACCGTGGCTGCCGCCACCGCCGAGGCCGCCGCCTTTCTTGAAGTCAGGCGTGGATGCGCTGGGAGATGTGGCCTGGTCGGCGCAGGCGGCGAGGGCCAGGACGACCATCGCGGCCGCGCCAAGGGTGGAGAACCTCATGTCGAACGCTCCGGTTGTAAGGGGACAACCGGAGACGGGCAAGCGGTGCGCCAGCCCTTGCCCCACGTTCAAGTCGTTTTCCGCAAATTGCTTGACGCACGAGGCGGCGGCAGGACGGTGACGTCGCCGGCAACGTTTCGTTACATCGCGTGCACCAGAATCACGCGGAAGGTGGTGCCGCGCCCCGGTTCGCTCTCCAGCTCCAGCTCGCCCCCATGAGCCGCGACAATCTGGCGAGCCACGGCGAGACCGAGCCCGGTCCCCTCGGCCTTGGTGGAGTAGAAAGCATCGAAGATCCGTGCCTGGTCAGCGGCAGGAATTCCCGCCCCTTCATCCCAGATGCTCACGACGACATGCCGGGCGTCCGACTCGATCCGGATCCCTGCCCCGTGCCC
>CBINCZ010000524.1:0-1718 GCA_966249295.1 uncultured Gemmatimonadales bacterium | reverse complement strand
TCCAGGGTCACGCTCGCGGAGGGCCGGGGCGCGGGGCCGCGCCAGAGGCGCCAACCCGCATCCTCGCGAACGAGTGACCAGGCACGCACTCCTTCGCCGGTCACCTGGATCACCAGAGCCGTCCCCGCCGGCGCTGGGACCTCACGGTAGGCATGGGGGAGAGCCCGCAAGGAGAGATCGAGCAGCGGGCCCAGCCATCGCCAGTCCAGCAGCCCCGGCGCGCCGACCGCGTCGCGGATCTGCATCTGATGATGCCAGCGCTCCGTGTACTCGCGTCCGATGTCCAGCCAGTTCTCTGATTCGGATTCTCCCGCCCAATCGACCGCAAAGAGGGACTGCTCGTGCGGCGGCAACACGGCCATCAGCTCGCACACGCGCGGTGCGGTGAAGGCGAGCAACTCCGTCAGCAGGCCCGGGCTGAAGCGTCGCGTGACCGCGACCCACTCCGAGTTGAGCCTGTTCAGGAAGGCCACGAGATCCTCGTAGCTCCGTAGCGGCTCGCCCGGCGTGAGCAGGTGCCTGTCGCGATACGCGGAAAGCTTGCGGAGGTCGCCGTCCAGCAGGTGGGCGACCACATCCCGAACGCGCCACGCGCGGGCGACCGTGGGACGATCCCAGTCCGCGGGCAGCAGGCGGCCGAGGAGGTCCTCCAGCTCCCGATAGAGCGGGGGAAAGAGGTCCGCTGTGTAAATCGGGAAGATCGGTTCCATGTCGCAAAGCTAGCGCGAGACCGCCGCCTCTCCAAACCAGCTTCAACAAAGACCTTCCTTGACACGGAACAATCCACCTTTTAGCGATCGCATCGGCCCCCGATCTGCCGCCAGGCACGCCCAGGCGGCTCCCGACTCCCACTCCCTTCGATGACGGCCCCGACCCCTTCCATCCCACCCCGCCCGACTTCCCGGTTCCTGCTTCCGCTGCTCTGCCTCCTCCCGGCCCTGACGCCCTCCCCGGGCAGCGCCCAGGAAGCCACGGTGCAGGGAATCATCATCGACGCGTCCACGACCCAGCCGCTGCTCGGCGCCAGGCACCCACCGGGCATTCATCGATGGGTCCGAGATCGTCGTCGCCGAACTTCTCGACGTTTTCCGGCGGGAGATCCGCGTGGCGGTGGCCACCTCCGATTGGCCCTTCCATCCCGATCTATCCGATCTCGAGGTCACCCTGCCGGGGAGCATGCCGTCCAACGTGGGGAACGGCTACGGGTACGTAGGTGGGGTGGCCGAGTGGACCATCCCGCTGCATCACTGCGAGATGCTCGAGCCTCGACCGGGAGGCGAGAGCTTCTGCGAGCACCGCTTCGATGCCCGGTCCGCTTCGGTTTCCGGTCGGGTGATCGTGACCCCCTGCAACGATCCCCTCAGCCTCTGGCCGGTTCGGCTCACGGAGAGGTTCGCCGGGGGTGGGGCAGTGATCCGGACGTGGGGCACCGGCTGGGAGGGAGAGTATCGCTTCGAGGGGATCGAGCCCGGCTCGGAGCTGGTCCTGGACCTCGGACCGGGAATGCCGGCCTACACCGTTCCACCACTCACGCCGTGGGAGCATTTCCACGCAGAGGACATGTTCATGGAGAATCCATTCGTGCCTTGCCGGCCGTCGAGTCCGAACCAATAATGCATTGCCCTCCTGCTGCCCAACGGCCGCTCCGGGGCGCATCGACTCCGGTGTCGGGACGTTGCCGCTGAGATCGCAACCCTCCGCCCGGCCATCGCCGGGCT
>CBINCZ010000523.1:0-1718 GCA_966249295.1 uncultured Gemmatimonadales bacterium | reverse complement strand
CAGATCACCTTCGGTGAGCGCTACAACAAGGTCATCGACGCCTGGACCCACGCCAACAACGACGTGGCCGAGGCGATGGTGAGCCACCTGCGGCTGTCGCGCGGGGGCTTCAACCCGGTGTTCATGATGTTCGACTCGGGCTCCCGTGGCAGCCGGGACCAGATCCGGCAGCTCGCGGGCATGCGCGGCCTCATGGCCAAGCCGCAGAAGAAGCTGACGGGCGGCATCGGTGAAATCATCGAGAGCCCGATCCGGTCCAACTTCCGTGAAGGCCTCACCGTGCTCGAGTACTTCATCTCGACCCACGGCGCCCGCAAGGGTCTGGCCGACACGGCGCTCAAGACGGCGGACGCCGGTTACCTCACCCGCCGCCTCGTGGACGTGGCGCAGGATGTCACGATCACCGAGGAAGATTGCGGCACCATCAACGGCCTCGAGATCTCGTCCCTCAAGGAGGGCGAGGACATTATCGAGCCGCTGAAGGAGCGGATCGTGGGGAGCGTGGCCGCGGAAGACATCTTCGATCCGCATGAGCTGGACGAAGACGGCGATCCCAAGCTGCTGGTCGAGGCGGGCAAGCTGATTGACGAGGACGCGGCCGACCAGATCGACGATTCGGGCCTCGACCGGGTCAAGATCCGGAGCGTGCTCACCTGCGAGGCACGCCGCGGCGTCTGCCGCATGTGCTATGGTCGCAACCTGGCCACCATGGACATGGTGGACATGGGCGAGGCCGTGGGCATCCTCGCCGCGCAGTCGATCGGCGAGCCGGGCACCCAGCTGACCCTGCGGACCTTCCACATCGGCGGTACGTCGTCACGAATCGCCGAAGAGGCCGAGCGCCGTGCCCGTGCGGACGGCGTGGTGAAGTACACCAAGGGCCTCGAGTGGGCCGACGTGCCGGTGGAATTCGAGGACGGCACCAAGGGCAGCATTCGCGTGGCGCTCACCCGTGAGGATGAGACCGCCGAGGAAGAGGAGCGCGAGGGCATCCTCGTGGTGGATCCGAAGGATCCCAAGAAGATCCTCAACCGCTTCCCGGTGCCGGAAGGCGCACTCCTGCAGGTCAAGGAGGGCGATGAAGTGAAGCGCGCCGATCCGCGGTTCTCGGCGCCGGGCCAGGAGCGGGGCACCATCCTCTACACCTGGGACCCGTACAACGACCCGAACATCATCAAGAACGACGGGTCGATGCGCTGGAAGGATCTCGTGCCGGGTGTCACGCTCCGCGAGGAACTGGACGAGGGCACCGGACTCCGGTCCATCGTGGTCCAGGCGGATCCCGACCGCGAGCTGCACCCGTCGGTGCTGCTCTACGTCCCCAACCGCAAGGACCCGCAGGAATACACCCTGGCCGAGGGCAGCCGCATTCTCCTGGGCTCGCCGTCGGACCAGATCAGCCGTGCCCTGGATATGCCGGACAACGTGAATCCATGGAGCACCAAGTTCTCGGTGGACGAGTACCCGATCAACGAGGCGTGGCCGTCCAAGACCAAGAAGGAAAGCAAGGACAAGACGGTCTGGCTCTCGCCGGCGGTGAAGGTGCCGAAGGGTGTCACCATTACCAAGATCCCGCGCCAGGCGTACAAGACGCGGGACATCACCGGCGGCCTGCCGCGTATCGCCGAGCTGTTCGAGGCGCGGCGGCCCAAGGATCCGGCCACCATCGCCGAGGTGGATGGCGTGGTGAAGTTCGGCGAGATCAAGCGCGGCAAGCG
>CBINCZ010000522.1:0-1721 GCA_966249295.1 uncultured Gemmatimonadales bacterium | reverse complement strand
GGCCGATGAACTTGTCGCACCGGTCCCGCCGCGCCCCGCATTTTCCAAGTAGTCGTCCGTGAAGAACCTGGTGGCGCGCTGATTTAGGCGAGGCGCGGCATCTGGAGGAGCACGGCGAGGAGGGTACGCAAAAGCTCGGCCAGCCAGCGCCGGAGCAGGCTGAAGTTGTAGCCGGCGGCGGCGAGGAGGGCATTGGCGCGGTCGCCCGCATGCCCCTTGAGATAGTTGCGGCCCATGCGGTGCTCGGCCTTCAGGTGACCGATCACCGGCTCGATGGCTGCCCGACGCTTCATCTCGCGGCGGATCGGTTTGGTGGCGCGGCGGACCTGACCGGAGATCCAGACCCGGAATCGGTGCGGGTGGTCGTGGCCGCGATAGCCCTTGTCGACGTGGATGCGCCGGGTCTCGACGCCGGAGAGCTCTTCCAGGTCGGCGATGGCGGCGGCCAGCGTATGGCCGTCGAAGGGATTGCCGTGCAGCGCCCGGGCATGGAGCACGAACTGCCCGCCCCGGGGCCGGGTGACCGGCGTGGCGAGGCTCACCTTGCAGCCGAACTCGTAGGGTGCGCGGGCTTTTCCTTTGCCGATGCACTCGACCTCGGGGGCGTGCAGCGCATAGACCTTGCGACCGCGCCGGCGCTGGTCCTGGCCGCGCACCCGCACCGCGAGTGACAGCAGCCTCGCGAACTTCTCCTCGAGCGCCGGGTCGCCGGCGGTCTTGCGATAGATATCGCGGATCACCCGGCCGAGCCGGGTGCGCAGGAACTTGAGCGCGCGGCGTGCCCGCTTGAACTGGTGCGCGTGGGTGTAGCGCCCGACCATGATCGCCGCGCGCTTGGCTACCCGGAGATAGCTCTGGCGCAATGGCACGCCCTCCTTGCGGGCGAGCGCCACCAGCTTGACCAGCGCCCGGTGCATCAGCCTGGCGTCCGTCGGATGGGCGATGGCCTTGGGCTGGACCGTGGTGTCCACCGCCACCCGCTCCAGATCTTTCGTCGCCAGAGCGCCGGTCCGGTGCGCCACCGAGAGGCTCTCCTGCAGGAGCGCCGCCAGGTGCTCCTCGCCTAGACGCTGGCGCCAGCGGGTCAGCGACGAACGGTCGAACGGCAGCTCGTGGCGGAACACGGCCTCCCCGCAGAAGTGCTGGTAATACGGATTCTCCACCCAGCGCGCGCACAGCACCTCGTCCGACAGGCTGTGCATGTGCTTGAGGATGAAGAGTCCCGCCACCAGGCGTGTCGGCAGTGGCGGCTGCCCAGGGCCCGGCGCGCAGGTCGAGGCGAAGCGCCGGTCCAGGAAGTCCCAGTCGATCTCGCCGGCCAGCCGCACCAGCGGGTGGCCCATGTCGATGATCTCTTCGAGCGGCGGCCGGAACAGGTCCTTCTGACGCTCGTCGCGCGGTCTCGACATCGTGCAGCTCCGGGCCTGAGAAACTCGACCAGAGAATCACGAACCGCCGAAAACCGGAATCCCAAAACGCAAGAAAGCCGGGCTCCACACCCGGCTTTCTTGCAAAACCGATTACTTCATCACCGCCGATCAACTCGGCGTATCAGCCACTTCCGGATTCTTCACGGGCGACTCTTTGTCGTCCGCGATTAGCGGTGCAACGCTATAGGCGTCGCAATGCGAGCGGCGTGAGGAGGGACATGAATCCGGCCAGGGCACCGGCTGTGGCCGAGATGGCCCAGTCGTCGATGTGCAGGGGCCGCAGATGCACAA
>CBINCZ010000521.1:0-1726 GCA_966249295.1 uncultured Gemmatimonadales bacterium | reverse complement strand
CGCCCCGGCCGCCGAGATCGCGATGAACATCCGATCGGCGTTGGTGGGGTCGATCATGATGGTATGCAGGCACATCCCGCCGGCCCCGGGCGCCCAGTGCGGCCCCGAGCCATGCCCGCGCAGGCCGGAGAGTTCCTGCCAGCATTTCCCGCCGTCGGTGGAACGGAAGAGGGCGGCGTCCTCGATGCCGGCATACACCGTGTCAGGCTCCGTCAGCGACGGCTCGAGGTGCCAGACCCGCTTGAACTCCCACGGATGAGGCGTGCCGTCGTACCACTGGTGGGTGCCGGGGACGCCGTCGTAGGCGAACTCGTTGCCGACGGGCTCCCAGGTCCTGCCGCCATCGTCCGAGCGCTGGATCATCTGGCCAAACCAGCCGCTCGACTGCGAGGCATAGATGCGGTCGGGGTTGAGCGGTGATCCCTTCACATGGTACAGCTCCCAGCCGGCAAAGTGCGGCCCGCTTACGTCCCACTTCTTCCGCCCCTTGTCCGACGTCAGTACGAAGGCACCCTTGCGGGTCCCCACCAGCACGCGCACGCCGTTCATGCTCACCTCGCGTTGCCAAAGGATCCGTAGTCGCCGGCAGCCTTCCGGCGAGCGTTATTGATTAGCCTTGGGAGCTGAAAGTGTCAAATCAGGACGGGCAGGACGGGCAGGTGGATGGGCAGGATGGGCGCGATGGGCAGGATGGACAGCTGGCGAAGGTAGCGAGGGTCGCCATACGCTGTCATTGCGAGCGCCCGGAGGGCGCGAAGCAACCTTGCAGCCCTAAGAGATCTCCCTCACGAGGTTCCGTATTGCAACTTCTGTTCTCCCATTCTCGTCCAACTACATATGCGCCCAAACATCCTGACTGTCCCAGCCATCCTCGCCATTTGCTCGGCGGCCCTCGGGTGCCAAAGCGCTGAGCAGCGAGCTGAAAAGCCATCGGCCATCACTCCATTCGCCACGGTCGCCCTCGCCGATTCCCTGGCCACCCACGATCTCTGGCCCGGCTTCAATCCCCGCTCGATACCCGTGGCCATCTTCGACGGCACCCGCACGCTGCTCTTTCGCCACCCTGCTCCGCCGCAGCCATTCACGCCCCTGGCTGATCACGACAGCGTCTGGGTCCACCCGGGGCGCGACTCCAGTGTCTCGGCCAATACCAGCACCGAGCTGGGTGGCGTGACGACGGCCACGCTGATGCCGGCGTCCGACTCGACCTCGGCGTTGCGCCGAGCGGGAATCCTGATCCACGAAGCGTTTCATGTCTTCCAGCGCGCCCACCATCCGTCATGGGCCGCCAACGAGGCGGACCTCTTCACCTATCCCGTGAACGACGCCGGGCTGCTCACCCTGCGCCGGCTTGAATCAGAAGCGTTGCGCCGGGCACTGCGGGCCGCGACAAAGTCTGACGCGGAATGCTGGGCCCACGCTGCCACCAACCTGCGGCATGAACGCTTCGCACGCCTGCCCGCCAGCGCCTCCGCCTATGAACGCGGCACCGAACTGAATGAAGGGCTCGCAACCTACGTCGAGTGGCGGGCGACCAATGCGCCCGACAGCACCGCTCTGCCAGACCACGAATACGCACCGGAAAAGATCCGCGATCGTGGCTATCGCAGCGGTGTCGCGCTGGCTCGGCTGCTCGACCGGCTCTCGCCGGAGTGGCGCATGGAGCTGGAGGCGCATGACTCGATTCCACTCGACTCACTTCTCACCTCGGCCATCGAAACGCAGT
>CBINCZ010000520.1:0-1726 GCA_966249295.1 uncultured Gemmatimonadales bacterium | reverse complement strand
ATCGAGCACAAGGACCGGTTTGAAGCGTTGGCTCTGGACTTCTTGCGAGGGTGAACAGCTAATCTCTCCCCGTTCGCCCTGAGCCTGTCGAAGGGCTTTTCTTTCTTGAAGAAAAGTGAAGGGCTTCGACAAGCTCAGCCCGAACGGATGGAGTTATGTCGGTAGAGGTATGGTGTTGTTAACGCCGCACCACCACCGAATGCCAATCCGTCCGCTGCTCCCAACCACGCCGCTCCAGCTCCGGCACATCCTCCTCGCTCACCGGCCGCCCAAGACACAGCAGCCCCAGACACTCCCACCCCGCCGGAATGTCCAGCATCGCGTCCACGCCAGCAGGCTCCATGATCGACACCCACCCCATGCCGATCCGCCGCGTCTGCGCCGCCAGCCACAGCGTATGGACTGCCATCACGCAACTATAGCGCCGCGCCTCGGGCATGGTGACGGCGCCCAGATGATGACCTGTCTCCGTCCCATCGTCGCAATAGACGGCGAACAGCACCGGGGCCTCGCGCAGCCCATGCAGCTTCAGGCTGCGGTACAGCCTGTCCTGCTCCCCATCATATTCCTTGCCCGCTTCCCGCACCTGCCCATCGACATGACAGGCCAGCCGCTCGCGCAATTCCGGCGTCTCGATCCGCACGAAACGCCACGGCTGCGACAGGCCGACCGATGGCGCGCGATGCGCCATGCTCAGCAGCCATTCGACGTCGCCCTCATCGATCGGATCGGTCCTGAAATGGCGAATGTCCCGCCGCGCCCGCACCAGCGCCTCGAACTGAGCGCTGTCGATCGGGGTGATGGCGGGACCGCTCATCAAAATTCGATCCCTGCCTGCGCCTTCACCCCGCTGCGGAAGGGGTGCTTGACCAGCGTCATCTCGGTGACGAGGTCGGCGGCCTCGATCAGGGCTTCGGGCGCATTGCGGCCCGTGATCAGCACATGCTTCATCTCGTCCCGGCTCCCAACGGCTTCCAGCACCTCATCGACGGGCAGATAGTCGTAGCGCAGGACGATATTAAGCTCATCGGCCAACACCATATCATAGGCCGGATCGGCGATCATCCGCTTTACCTCGTCCCATGCTTCACGGGCGAGCGCGATGTCGCGGGTCTTGTCCTGCGTGTTCCAGGTGAAACCTTCGCCCATCGGCTTGAATATGACATTGTTCGGAAACGCATCGAACACGACTTTTTCTCCGGTGGTCATCGCGCCCTTCACGAACTGGACGACGCCGACCTTCTTGCCATGGCCGATGGCCCGCACGACCATGCCCAGCGCAGCGGTCGTCTTGCCCTTGCCCTTGCCGGTATGGACGATCAACAGGCCCTTTTCCTGCGTTTTGGTCGCCATGATCTTGTCATGGGCGGCCTGCTTCTTCTTCATCTTTTCGGCATGTTGTTCGGGTGTGCGTTCGATCATCTTTCGTCCTTCAATTGGGCAAGGATCATGGCCGCGCTGTTCGACCGTGGCCGCCACAGCCCCCGGTCCAACGCTTCGTGGAGGCGCGCGGCGGTCTCGCGCAGCGCGGCGGGGTTGGCGTCCGCCATGAAGCTCTGCACCGCCTCATCCTCAATGAAGGCGGCGTGGACGGCGTCAAAATGATGGTCCTTCACGCCATGGGTCGTCGCGGCGAAGGCAAAGAGATAATCGACCGAAGCCGCAATCTCGAACGCGCCCTTGTAGCCGTGGCGCATCATGCCCGCGATCCATTTGGGATTGGTGA
>CBINCZ010000519.1:0-1745 GCA_966249295.1 uncultured Gemmatimonadales bacterium | reverse complement strand
CGCAAGGGCCAGCCGATGAGCAAGGCCGGGTCGAGCGGGGGTGTCAGATGACCTGTGTAAACGGTCGGGTCCGTCGACGGGCAGGCTGTGCCTGCTCGTGGAAGGAGACCTATCCGGATGTCAGACCAGAAGCCGACCTCGAAGTCCAAGACCACGCGGGTGCCTGAGGCGCTCGGGACCGGGTTGGATGCCGAGATCGACAGGATCATCGAACGCGCACGGGCCGAGGGCCTGCAGCTGACCGGCAAGGAGGGCTTGCTGGGCGGGATGATCAAGAAGGCCGTGGAGTCGGCGATGGACGCCGAGATGACCCAGCACCTGGGTTATGAGAAGTACGCGGTCGAGGGCCGCAACAGCGGCAATTCGCGCAACGGCACCACGACCTCGACGGTGCACACCAACGCCGGCCCGATCGAGCTGGACAAGCCTCGTGACCGCAACGGCGAGTTCGACTCGGTGGTGGTCCCGAAGGGCACTCGCCGGCTGGGGGAGTTCGAGGACATGGTCCTCTCGCTGTACGCGAAGGGGATGACCACCCGCGACATCGCCGAGCACCTCGAGATCACCTACGGCGCCGAGGTCTCTCACGAGACGATCGCGAACATCACCGACGCGATCAACGACACGGTCAAGGAGTGGCGCAACCGGCCGCTGGAGGAGGTCTACCCGATCCTCTACATCGACGCGATTCGGATCCGGATCCGTGATGTCGGCCAGGTGCGGATCAAGGCCTGTCACCTCGTCGTCGGGGTCGACATGGACGGCCGGAAGCGGGTCCTGGGGATGTGGATCGAACAGACCGAGGGCGCCAAGTTCTGGGCAGGGGTGCTCACCGAGCTCCGCAACCGCGGTGTCCGCGACGTGCTCATCGTGTGTTGCGACGGCCTGACCGGACTGCCGGACGCGATCACCGCGACCTGGCCCAAAGCGGTCGTGCAGACCTGCGTGGTCCACCTGATCCGCAACGCGATGCGGTTCGCCTCCTGGAAGGACCGCAAAGCGATCGCGACCATGCTGCGGCCGATCTACACCGCCCCGACCCTGGAGGCCGCCGAACAGGCCCTCGGCGCGTTCGAGGACTCCAACCCGGGCAAGGCCTGCCCGGCTGCGGTCGAGGTGATGAAGCGAGCCTGGGACGAGTTCATCCCCTTCCTGGAGCTGCCCGAGGAGATCCGCCGGGTCGTCTACACCACCAACGCGATCGAGTCGATGAACTACCAGCTGCGCAAGGTCACCAAGAACCGCGGACAGTTCCCCAGCGACGAGGCCGCCTACAAGCTGCTCTACCTGGCGATCTGCGACATCGAATCGCGAACCACATCACGAGGAGGAGGAAAGGAGAAGAAGCTACTCATGCGCGGCGCCGCCAGCCAGCACTGGACCGCCGCGCTCAACCAGTTCGAACTGCACTTCCCCGGACGACTGCCCGCGGGAGCCTGAAATTTCGACTCGGCCGTTTACACAGCCAGATTGACACGCTCGTTCATCGCAGAGCCGACGGATCAGCGCTGCAAACATCCTTAGGTGATACGGGCGCGCCACGCGCCCTGCGTGGGGCGGTCAGTCACCACTCTGGCCGCCACTGAGCTTTGTAAGCGGTGCTGTTTGCGCGCGCTGCGACCATTTGCTTGCGATCATGCTCGTGTGAGCGACGGACCACAGCCAGTCTTTCCCCTCGTTGGGTCCGCTGCTCGGCGCTACGCGGAACTCTTTTCGATTGGCATCGACCTCACGCATGTGATCGA
>CBINCZ010000518.1:0-1749 GCA_966249295.1 uncultured Gemmatimonadales bacterium | reverse complement strand
GGTCCAGGCGATGGCGGACGCGATTAGCAAGCTGGCGAAGGCGGGGAAGTAGGCTATAGGCTGTTGGCTGTTGGCTGTTGGCTGTTGGCTGCTGGCAAAGCATGCGAGCCTCGGCGCGAGCCGCCAATAGCCAATAGCCAGCAGCCAACGACCACCACGCGGAGGCCCATGCGCATCCCGATCTCAGTCCTCACCGTCCTCCTCATCACCGCCTGCGCTCGGCCGCCTGTGGCGAGCGCACCGGTGCCGGAGTCGTCGGCGAGCGACATCCGGGCCGTACTTGATTCAACCGCAGCCGGGTGGAACCGGGGTGACCTGTCCCGGTACCTCTGGGCCTACATCGACAGCGCGACGGCGATGGGAGCCAATGGGCCGGAACGCGGCGTTGGTGCCATCGAGGGCCAGATGCGGCGCGGGTTCTGGCGCACCGGCCGCCCGATCCAGACACTGCACTATGAACATGTCGAGGTTCGCATGCTTGGCGACGAGCATGCCCTCGTGACCGGCCAGTTTGTCCTCACCGGCGGCGGCCAGCCGCAGCGCACCGGATGGTTCACCACGGTGTGGCTGCGGACGCCGGCGGGGTGGCGGATGATGCATGATCATTCGTCGTGAGTCATGGGTCGTGAGTCGTGACATACGACCCGCGCGCGCTGATCGCTAAGCGCTCAACTTCTCTCCCGGAGTCCCCATCATGAAACTCCGTGCCGTCCTGACCATCGCAGCCATCTACCTCGGTGTCCTGGGCATCGGCTTCATGCTGTTTCCGCGACAGGCCGGGGTTCACGCGGTTCCCGTGGACGCTTCGCCGGCACTGGTGGCCTATCTGCGGATCTTCGGCGGGCCGATGGTCGGGATCGCCGTGCTCAACTGGCTCGCCCGCAACCTCGGGCCCTCCCCCGCCCGTCGTGCAATCGTGACCGCCAACATCGTCGGCTTCGCCTGTGTCTCTGCCATGGATATCTGGGGCGTGTCGAGCGGTGATGCACGTCCGGCCGCGAAGCTGTTCCTGGTCATTCACCTGCTCCTGACGGTCGCGTTCGTGCTGGTGAGGCGCGACGCGGACGCTCGAGCGCAAGCCTGAGGAATCCATGCCCCGACGCTGGCCGATTTTCGCCGTCATCGTTGTTGCGGAACTGGTATTCGTCCTGGGCGTCCTGCGTGCCTGGCCCGAGCGCATGCATGGCACCGGTTCGTGGGTGATGTGGCTGGCGCTGCTGGTGCTCAATGTCTTTCTTGCTCAACTGCTTCTCAGGCGGGAAGATGGGAAGGCGGGAAGACGGGAAGATTCGACGCCTGACGCCTGACGCCTGACGCTTGACGCCAGACCCATGACCCATGACCCACGACTCACGACTCACGACTCCATTCGCCATCCGCCGAGCCGTTCCGGGCGACGAGCCGATCCTGCGGCAGCTCCGACTGGATGCGCTCACGGACGCGCCCGGCGCATTCTGTTCCACTTACGAGCGGGAGCTGGCGCGCACCCCGGAAGACTGGCGTCGCTGGATGTCACCGGGCGTCACGTTCATCCTCGAGGCGGAGGGCGAGCCGAGGGGACTGGTGGCGAGCGCCATCGAGAAGAATGATCCTCGTGTCGCGACGCTGATGTCGATGTGGGTGCATCCCGCACTGCGTGGCAGCGGAGCTGGTGATGCGCTGGTCTCCGAGGTGATCGCGTGGGCACTTGGCATGAACGCGGAGATCGTGCGGCTCCTTGTCCAATACGGCGTGCCCGTGAACGCCGTC
>CBINCZ010000517.1:0-1771 GCA_966249295.1 uncultured Gemmatimonadales bacterium | reverse complement strand
GACATCGCCACGTGCGCCCGGCTGGGCACCACGATGGCCTTGGCCTGCCGCAACACCAGGCGCGCCACCGGCCGATAGAGCCCGCGCTTGGCATCGGCGTGCTGGGTCACCACGACCGGTGTCCGGCCCGCCCGGAGCAGGCAGGCCACGTCGGCCAGGGAATGCGGATGGTGGACGTGGATCACGTCCGCGCGCTTCCAGGCGGCGGCGATGTAGCCCGGCGCGATCTCCTGCGAGCCCAGTGCGCCAAAGGAGAACGCGCGCGTCACCTTGCCGCCGGCGCGGCGGCCCCGTTCCCCGAAGGTGCGCACCGCGACGACCTCGACCTGGTGGCCCAGTGCCGTTGCCCCTTCAGCGAGGTCGCGCACGACGCGCTCCATGCCGCCCGAGCGGGGCCAGTAGTATTTCGCGAGGTGAAGTATCCGCATTCGCCGGCAGTCAGGGTCAAAAGGGCCGCAGCGATCGGGAAGCGCGCGAAAATGGCGCTGGTTCGCGCCAGAAGTCAACGCGCCACTTCATCTGCGCACCCTCTTCCGGCATCTTCCGGCACCGCCGACGTTTCAAGGACGTTTCTGACCGCCTGGAGTGCACGCCCGATGCGCGCCATGATCCTCGCCCGTCTGTATGCCAATCCCCTCGACCGCGGGAAGCTGCGCGCCCTCGCGGGGCTTGGCGCCGAGCTCACGGTGCTGGTGCCGGATATTTCGGGCGCTCCCGACCGCAGCCGGTTCGAAAGCGAGGGCAACATCCGGATCGTCCCCGTGCCCGCGCGGGGCTCGCTGGAGGCACCTGAGGAGCTGCGCTGGTCGGGCCGGGCGCTCCGGCGCGCTATTCGCGAGACCCGGCCCGAACTGCTCCAGGTGGAGGAGGAGCCATGGAGCGCTGTGGCGCGGAAGGCCGCACGCGAGGCGCACCGCGCCGGCATTCCACTGGTTGGGTTCAGCCGGATTCCGTGGCCGTCTCGTCTTCCGGCGGGCGCCAGCCGGCGCCGGCGCCTGGTCGTGAACATCGCGGCGGCTGTTGCGGCCACGAGCGAGCTTGCAGCCGAGCCGCTGCGACGGGAACGGCCGGAGCTGACCGTGAGCGTCATCCCGCAGAGCGGCGTCGATGTGCCAGCCTCCATCGTGCAGCGCAACGATGGCACCGTGAACATCGGCTTCATCGGCCGGCTGGTGGTGGAACGCGGTCTGGACCTGGTGCTGCCGGTGCTCACCCGGCTGGGCAGCGGCTGGCGGCTGCTCGTCTCCGGCACCGGACCCGAACAGATTGCGCTCGAGGCGCTGGCTGAACGTCTCGGCATCGCCGCCAACGTGACATGGCTCGGGGCCCAGCCCCGGCCGCGGCGCCTGGCCCTGATGCAGGACCTGGATATCCTTGTATCCACCCCACGCGGCGGCGACGGATGGCAGGACCTGGTTGCCACGCCGGTGATGCTTGCCATGGCCCACGGGATTCCCGTCGTGGGCAGCCGGCACGGCGTGCTCCCCGAACGCGTGGGTGATGGCGGCCTGCTGGTGCCTCCCGATGACGGTGAGGCGCTCGCCGAGGCGCTGGCGGACCTGGTGCAGGACCAGTCCAAGCGCCACGCACTGGGGCTCGCGGCGCGGCGACGCGCCCAGGAGGAGTTCTCCCATCACGCCGTGGCACAACGATCCTTCACGCTGTGGCAGCAGCTGATGGCTCCCGTTTGACTTCACTTCGGGGGGCGAGCATTTTCGCGGGCATGCAGACGCTACGATTCCGGGCCGGCGGCATGGCCGTCGCGCTCTCC
>CBINCZ010000516.1:0-1773 GCA_966249295.1 uncultured Gemmatimonadales bacterium | reverse complement strand
GAACCTTCGCGGGGCCCGTCGTGGTCATCTCGCACGACCATCGCTTCCTCGACAACGTCGCCACCCACATCCTCGACGTGGACTACCAGACCGTCACGCTCTACCACGGGAACTACACCCATTTCCTGGAGGCGAGACAGGAAGACCGGCAGCGGCGGGAGAAGGCCATCGAGTCGCAGCAGAAGGAGATTGCCCACCACCAGGATTTCGTGGACCGCTTCAAGGCCAAGGCCAGCAAGGCGCGACAGGCGCAGAGCAAGCTGCGGCTCATAGAGAAGAAGTCGGCCGAGATCGAGACCCTGGCCCCGTCGTCACGTCGCTGGCCCAATTTCCGCTTCACGCCGAGGCGGCCGAGCGGGCGTGAAGTGCTGGAGCTCAAGGGAATCCGGAAGGCGTACGGCGCCAACGAGGTGCTGCACGGCGTGGGACTCTCGGTGCTGCGGGGCGACCGGCTCGCCATCGTGGGACCCAACGGCATCGGCAAGTCCACCCTGCTCAAGATCGCCGTGGGTGCCACGCAGGCGGATGCCGGGAACGTGACGTGGGGCTACGAGGCGCAGCCCGGCTACTTCGCACAGGACCACAAGGACCAGTTCCGGAGCGGCTCGCTCACGGCGCTCCAGTGGCTGGCGGAAGCGGCTCCCGGTGCCACGCCACAGACACTGCGCTCGGAGCTGGGGCGCGTGCTCTTCAGCGGCGACGACGTGGAGAAGCGCCTTGAGTCGCTTTCCGGTGGCGAAGCCGCTCGGCTGGTCTTTGCGCACCTTGCCATCGAGCATCCCAACGTGCTGGTGCTGGACGAGCCCACCAACCACCTCGATCTCGAATCGATCGAGGCGCTGGTGGAGTCGCTCCGCGACTACGACGGCACGCTCATCTTCGTGAGCCATGACCGGTGGTTCGTGAGCCAGCTCGCCACCCGCATCGTGGAAATCCGCGTTGACGGCGTGCGGGATTACCAGGGCACGTGGGAGGAGTACCTGGCGGCTGCTGGGGACGACCATCTCGATGCGACGGAGAGGTCGACGGTCAACGGTCGACGGTCGACGACAAATCGTGCGACAGGCACCGCCGAGCGTCGGCGCAGAGCTGCCACCCGTGAGCCGTCGACCGTTGACCGTCGGCCGTCGACCCAGGAGCACATAGACCGTATTACCAGCGAAATCGCGTCCGCTGAGCAGCGACTGGCCGAGATCGACGCGCTGCTGGCTGATCCGGCCCTCTATCAGGAGTCGCGGTCAGCGGAGGTGAAGGCGCTGGGGCAGGAGCGCGCCGCGCTGGCGAGCACGGTGGAGCACCTGATGGGGGAGTGGGAGTCGCTGGAACAGGATGGGCAGGATGGGCGGGATGGGCTGAGCGCTGAGCGCTGAGCGCCAACAGCCAAGAGCCAGCAGCCAGCGACCCACCTGCCCATCCCGCCCGCCCGCCTTGCCCGTCCTGCTGTCAGCCCCCTATCCTACCTTCCACTCCCATGACTTCCGCGTCCGTATTCATCGGCGCCCTGGCCCTCCTGGCCGGGGTTCTGATCGGCTGGCTGCTTGCTCGGCACCAGGCGACCGTGCTCCGGGCGACGCTCGACGCCCGACTCCGTGAGACATTTGCCGCGCTCTCCGCCGACGCACTCAAGTCCAACAACCAGCAATTCCTCGATCTTGCCAACAGCACGCTGAGCCGATTCCAGCAGGGTGCGGCCCAGGACCTCGAAGCCCGCGAGAAGGCGGTCGCCGCGCTGGTGAAGCCGCTGGAGGAGGGGCTCAAGCGGATGGACGAGAA
>CBINCZ010000515.1:0-1776 GCA_966249295.1 uncultured Gemmatimonadales bacterium | reverse complement strand
GTCCAGATCAAGTTCGGCGGCACCAACACGGTGGACGCCGCCATCGCCAGCACGACGACTGCCAACGTGGGTAACGGCACGTACACAGGCGGCTACGGGGTGCCGAACAGCACGACGAAGGCCGCGACGGTCGGCATGCTGGTGCAGAAGTGCGGCCGGACCACTGGCTGCACCCATGGCAAGGTCAGCGCCATCAATGCATCGGTCAGCGTGCAATACGAGGCGGGCGTGGCGACCTTCGTCAATCAGGTCGTGATCAGCGGCAAGAAGGGCGCCTTCAGCGACTCAGGTGACTCCGGCTCGCTGATCGTAACCGATGATGCCAACGCCAACCCGGTTGCCCTGCTCTTCGCGGGCGGCGGGCGGACGACAATCGGCAATCCGATCGACGCGGTGCTGAACGCCCTCGGCGTCACCATCGACGGGAAGTGATGCGGATCGCAGCACTTCTCCTTCTGCTCATGATAGCCACCGCCTGCCGGCCATCCGCGCCGGCAGGCGGTGCTGTCGAGAAGACCAGCATGCCTTCCATTACTGAAGTCCTCCAGCGCCACACCGATTCGCTCATGACCATCCCCGGCGTCGTGGGGGTGGGCCAGGGAGAGAGGAACGGCGCACCCACCATCTATGTCATGGTCGTCGCCCTCACGGACAGCCTGCGCACCCTCCTGCCCGACTCGATCGAGGGCTACGCCGTGGACGTAAGGGAGACCGGCGAGATCCGGGCCCAGCCGGAATGACCCCACAACATTTCACGCGCGTGCTGGTCGTCCATCACGCGTTTGCAGCGCCGATCGTGGAACGGCTCCGTCCCGCGCGCCCCGATATCGAATTCCGCGCGGCGCACCCGAAGACCGCCTCAGCCGCGGATGTCGCGTGGGCCGAGGCACTGGTCGGATTCAAGCGCCCAGCCGCCGGGCTGGGCAACGCGCGCTGGGTGCACTGCATCGGTGCGGGCGTGGATGGCTGGACCCGCGATTTCGCGTGGCCCGATGATGTGCTGCTCACGCGCACCACCCAGTCATTTGCCATTCCGATCGGCGAGTACGTGCTCGCGCGGGTACTCGCGGTGGCGCAGGAGGTGCCCACGCTGGTGCGTGACCAGGAGGCGAAGCGTTGGCGCAGTTTCGTGCCGGCAATCGTGCATGGCACGCGCGCCGTCGTCATCGGGACTGGCGACCTGGGCCGCGGCATCGCGGAGCGGCTCGCAGCGGTCGGCATCATCGTTGACGGAGTTTCGCGCTCAGGACGAAAGGAAGCCGGTTTCCAGCGCGTGGTGCCGCAGTCCGCGCTGGCAGATGTCCTGCCCGGAGCTCGATGGCTGGTGCTCGCGGCGCCACTCACCGACGAGACCCGTGGCCTGATCAACGACGCTGTGCTCGCGCAGCTGCGCGACTGCTGGCTCATCAACGTGGCGCGGGCCCCATTGGTAAATGAGGCCGCCATGCTGGGAGCGCTGGATGACGGGCGGCTCGCTGGTGCCGCGCTCGACGTTTTCAATGAAGAGCCGCTTCCGCCCGACTCACCACTCTGGTCCCATCCCAGGATCATCATCTCGCCTCACATCGCCGGCGTAACGAGCATCGAGGGGGCAGTAGACGGGTTCCTCTCGGCGCTGGCGGCGTTGGAGGCGGGACGGACGCCGGAGCGGGTGGTGGATGTGGGGGAGGGGTATTGAGAGTCGAGGGTCGAGAGTCGAGGGTCGAGAGTCCGATACCGAATGCCTGAACACTTCACGCTCGAAGTGCTCTAACTTGAGCCGCCGCGTGACCCCGC
>CBINCZ010000514.1:0-1781 GCA_966249295.1 uncultured Gemmatimonadales bacterium | reverse complement strand
GGAGTTGAATGCTTCCACGGAGGAAATTTCCTCGTCCGCCGGTCACCTGGCGGAAGCGGCGGAGAAACTCACCAGTGCGGTGGGAGGATTCCGCCTCACCTGATCCCGGACGCGCCTCCCCCGGCGCCAGGAGCCTCCCATGCGTCGCGGCCGATTCGTCATCGCAGCGATCATCGCGGTCATTTCGCTCATCACCTACTTCGCAAGTTCCAGCGACAATCCCATCACCGGCGAGACCCAGCACGTGGGCAACATCACCCACGAGCAGGAAGTGGCGCTTGGGCTCCAGGCCGCGCCCGAGATGGCCGCGCAGTTCGGCGGCATCAGCAGCGACGCGCAGGCCTCCCAGCTGGTCAACGACGTCTGCGCCCGGCTGGTGAGCCGGAGCGATGCCCGGCAGGCCGCCGAGTATTATCGCTTCGAGTGCCACCTGCTGGCCGACCCCAATACCATCAATGCCTTTGCCCTCCCGGGCGGCCAGGTGTTCATCACCGAAGGTCTCCTCTCAAAGCTCTCGACCGAGGGCCAGCTTGCCGGCGTGCTGGGGCATGAGATTGGCCACGTGGTAGCCCGGCACAGCGCGGAGCAGATGGCCAAGGCCCAGCTGACGCAGGGACTCACCGGCGCGGCGGTACTGGCGACCTACGACCCGAATAACCCCTCCACCCAGCGGACCGCCGCCGTGGCGGCCATGATCGGGCAGCTGGTCAGCATGAAGTTCAGCCGGAGTGACGAACTGGAGGCAGATCGGCTGGGGGTGAAGCTCGAGGGCGAAGCGGGCTACGACCCGCGTGCGATGGTGGAGGTCATGAAGGTGCTGGAAGCTGAGGCCGGCGGCAGCCGCCAGCCGGAATTCTTCAGCACCCACCCGAATCCGGAGAACCGCATTCCCCGAATCGAGGAGGCGATCAGGGCCGAGTTTCCGGACGGCGTTCCCTCGGGGCTGACTCCGTAAGATCGTCCTCATCCCGGGCCAGGGAGTCGAGTTCCGACCGCATCTGCGCCGCGTCGCTCAGGAAGTTCTCCAGCGTGACGGTGTGCGCGATGCCACGGCCCACTGGCCGCAGTTCGTCGGAGTAGTGGAGCCCGTTGTCGAAGCCGGAACTCTCGCCGAGCTCGCCCACGGCCACGAGCCCGATGAGACCGAGGGTAACGGCACTGCTGGTGAGCAGCCGCCGCCGGCGCGACATGGTGGACACCAGGCTCAGGTGGGCGCTGAGCGCAGCAATGAAAATGGCGCAGGTGCCTGCCGATTCGATAAAGCGCCGGGCGGGAAAATCGGGCCAGAGGAATTCGAGGTAACCGGTGGCCGCCATCCAGAGCGTGCCCGCCGCGGTCGCCGCGGAGGCGATGGCAAGGTGCGTCAGGAACCCGGCGTTGCCGCCCTGTGCCCGTCCCACGATGGCCCAGATGCCGGCCCAGATGGAGAGCAGGGCCAGCACCAGGAACGCGGCACTGACCGCCGCGACGGCGCTCTCGCCATCGTAGAGCCGGAACGACGCCATCAGCATTGAAAGGAGCGTCGAGCCGCCGATGGCGATCCAGGCTGCGCTCGCGCCACCGCATGCCCCGCGTCCAGCGCGCGCAGCACCGTTTCCCCCAGCCGCACCATGCCGCCCGACACCAGCCGGACCCGGGGCGAGGGCGAACCGCGCATGCCATCGCGCACCCCGTTGACGCTGCCCAGGTCCTCGACCACCACGACGCCATCGTCATCGAGATAGAGCACGGCGTGGTGCGCATCCACATGACGATCAGCCAGGATCACGTCGTTGTCGTAC
>CBINCZ010000513.1:0-1786 GCA_966249295.1 uncultured Gemmatimonadales bacterium | reverse complement strand
TCGGCCTCGCCATCTGGGACCTGGCCGGACTCAGGCGCGCAGTGCGGCGGCGTGAGGAAGAAGCCGTCAGCGTCATGCCGACATACGATCCGGTGCGACGGGGGGCGGGGATGGTGGTGAGGGTGGCGTTCTGAAGACGGCTCGGCGGCTAGGCGGCTCGGCATGTGGGCAGGGCGAGCAGGAACTTGCCCGTTCGTCATTCCCGCGAACGCGGGAATCCATGAGGGCTCACCTGCGGTGATTCACAGTCCAGGCGAATTTGCAGTGCCGAGCCGCCGAGCCGCCGAGCCGCCGAGCCGCCGAGTGTCATACCCCGCCTGCATAGTTGAAGGTTCCAGCAACCGGAGCGCGCCATGCGACTGCCCAAGCGGACACCCATCTCGGCGCAGTGTCCCAGCTGCCAATCGGCGGACGTAGTGCCGATCATGTACGGGTTTCCTGGGCCCGAGACGGCGGAGGCCTCGATCAAGGGTGAGATCGTGCTGGGCGGCTGCGTCATCTCCGGGAATGATCCGGCCTGGTTCTGCCGAGCCTGCGAGGCGCGGTGGAATGAGGACGGGACGGTCTGGAAGGATGAATAGGAGTCTTCCCAGCATGGACCCAGTATTCGCCTACATCCCCACCATCGACGGTCCTCGGGCCCTGACCGCCGAGGAGCGCGCGATCTGTGACGCATTCGTGGCGTCGTACCTGCTCCGGACCGGGCGGATGCCGGATGGGCATAAAAAGATCTATGGGTTCGGGCGGGTGTTCTTCACGGTGGAACCGCAGCTGTTCGAGGACGGGCGGTGAAGTGCGTCGAGCGTCAGGCGTCGGGCGTCGGGTGTCGGGCGTCGGGCGTCAGGCGCAGCGGAGCGCACTAGATCGTCATTCCCGCGAAAGCGGGAATCCATGAGGGCTCACCCGCGGTGATTCACTAGCCAGGCGAGCTAAGAGTCACGAAAGCACGAAAGACACGAAAGCACGAAGAACTGCATTTCACACGAAAACACGGAAGCACGAAAGCCGCGCATGCGGAGGCTATTCCCAGGATGACTACAATCGGTGGCGTAGATGGATGCCCCGCAGGCTGGCTGCTGCTTCGGCAGGCCGGGAGCACGATCCACAGTCAGGTTCATGAGTCGGCGGCTGACCTCTTCGAGGCCGCTGCAGATTGCCGGATCCTCATGATCGACATCCCGATCGGACTTGCCGAGGATGGCCCGCGCGAGTGCGACGTAGAAGCACGCCGGCTGTTGGGCCGGAGAGGCAGCAGCGTGTTTCCTACTCCGGTGCGGGCGGCGCTGGAGGGGCGGAGCTACGCGGAGGCCTGTGCGCTGTCCCGCGCGCGATGCGGCAAGGGGCTGAGCAAGCAGACATACGCCATTCTCGACCGGATCCGCGATGTGGATGCATCCCTGCGTGGCTCCGAGGCGCTTCGCGCTCGGGTGCGCGAGGTACATCCCGAGCTCTGCTTCTGCGTGTGGAATGGGTCCGAGCCCATGCAGCATGCCAAGCGGACGGCTGAGGGCGCGCGCGATCGGAAGGCACTCATCGCACAGGTCTTCGGTTCGGAAGCGTTTGGCCGCGTGCGTGCGAAGCAACGGCCCGGCATGGTCGCTGACGACGACATCCTGGACGCCTTCGCAGCGCTCTGGACGGCGGGGCGAGCGACGCGAGGTGAGGCGCATATCGTGCCGGGCGTACCGTCTCGGGACAGCTACGGCTTGCCAATGGAGATGGTCGCGTAAGACCGCAGCCAGCACGCGGATGGCTGAATCACGGAAATCGGAGGCCGAGTGACATT
>CBINCZ010000512.1:0-1788 GCA_966249295.1 uncultured Gemmatimonadales bacterium | reverse complement strand
AGAATGCCCGATTCGTCATCCACGATCAGGACGCTCGGCTTCTGGCTCATGCGGACCCCTCCCCTGCTGTTCGTGCCGGCAAGTAAATAGTGAATGTAGTGCCGGCGCCCGGAGCCGACTCCACGAAGATGGCGCCGCGATGGGACTCCACCGCCCGCTGTACAATGGCGAGCCCCAGCCCGCTCCCCCCCGACCGGCGGCTCACGAACGGCTCGAAGAGCCGGGCCCGGATCTCCTCGGGAATCCCGGGACCGGTGTCGCGCACCGTCACCCGCACTCCCTCCCCCGCCGGGCCCATGCTCGCCGGCAGCTCCGCCGCGGCGACGGGATCCAGCGCCACGGTCACCCGGACCGGCTCCTGGCCCGCCACCTGCACCGCATTCAGCACCAGGTTCACCAGCGTGCGGTGCAACAGGTCCTCGTCGCCGGTGACTATGGTGGAATCACCCACGACGTCCAGCGCCTCCGATGGGCCGCAGTCATGATGTGCCTTGACCAGCCGCACGACGGCGTTGGCCACATCCAGCAGGTCCACCGGCTCGGAGCGGGTGACTCGTACCCGGGAGAAATCGAGAAATTCCGTCAGCAGGCGACTCAGCCGGTCGCTCTCGCGCACGATCAGCCGAGCCAGCGTCTGCTCGTCCTCACCGGCGTACGTGGTGCGCGCGAGCTGCTCCACCGAGCTGCGAATGGACGCCAGCGGGTTCTTGATCTCATGGGCCAGCGACGCACTCAGGGCCGTCACGGCCTCGAGCCGCTCGGCGCGGAGCTGCAGCTCGGCTACGCGCTTGGAATCCGAAATGTCGGTGAAGACGGCCGTGACCGACGGCCCGCTCTGGCCCGGCTGCTGAAATGTGGTGGTGCTGAGCCCGATGGAAAACTGTCCGCCCTCGGCTTGCACCAGCGCCTCACCACGCTGCACCCGCCGGCCCTGCTCCAGCCCCTCGACCAGCGCGGACCAGAGGCCCGGTGCTCTTTCGCGCACGGCAGTCATGACCGGCGCGCCGATGTCCGGGCCTCGCTCCAGGCCGAGGAGGCGCTGGGCGGTGGGATTGGCATATTCCAGGTGGCCGTCACTGCCGACCGTCAGCACGCCCGAATGAATGTTGCGCAGGATGACGTCCGCTTCGAGCCGCACCCGTTGCAGTTCATACTCGAGCGTCTGCTGCTCGACGCCGGCTTCCCGCAGCCGCTGCCCCAGGACCGCCACCACCGCGAAGACCAGGATGAACACCACGACCTGCAGGAGCAAGGCGGCAACCGCATCGGTGTGACGCAGCGAATCGCCGACGTAGATGCCGGCCGCCATCAGCGTAGCCACGAGGCCGTACCGGAACGGCAGCAGCACCGCGTAAGCGGCGATCAGCAGGACGAAGAGCGCAGGACCGGTGCCGCCGCCCGGCCCGAGGAAGTGGACCAGTACCAGCACCAGTCCCAGGTCGGCGGCAAGCTGGAACGCCAGGAAGAGGGGCCCGGGTTCGCCCGTGCGACCGCGCACCACCCATACCCCATAGGCCGTGACAACCAGGGCCAGGATGATACCCACGCTCGCCAGAAAGGACACCTGCGGCGCTTCGGTCCAGACCAGTCCCGCCGCTATCAGGACCGCCACCGCCAGGACCAGCCTCCCTGCGAAGAGCCACAGCAGGAGTCGTCGCCGGTCCGGCAGGCGCGAGCGTGCGCTCAGCCGCCGGCCGTCACTCACGCGTCAGCGTCTGCTCCGGTCGAATCCGTGTAACCTTGCGGAGCACCGGGGCCATCGGGCGGCCGGCCGGCATTACCATCGGC
>CBINCZ010000511.1:0-1801 GCA_966249295.1 uncultured Gemmatimonadales bacterium | reverse complement strand
CCCGGGATATTCTCCTGTCTGCCCCCGGGCAAAAAGGTAGGTGCTGTCGAGCGGCACCCGGATGGTGGTAGAGACGGCACCCTGAGAGCGGTCGTCCGGCACCCGGGCGATCTCGGCTTCCTTCAGGTACGCGTCCTCCCGCAGTCCATCGGCCATCAGGATGGCGTCGCGCACGGTCATCCCCTCCCGGAATCGCAGTCGTCCGGGTGAGCGCACGGCGCCACTCACAATCACATACCGTTCAGGCCGGAAGGTGGTCTTGGAGAAGACGGTAATCTCGTCGTCCTCCTGCAGCGCCAGGTTGAGCGTGACCTTGCCCGAGGAATCGGCAAAGGCAGACCGGAGCTGGATGCGAGTGGAGTCAGGCCGAAGCCGCGAGACCAGGATCTGGTCGAGATAGACATCGGGCTTGGGTCCGCCGGCCAGCTGGATGGCGTCGGCGAGCTGCATGCCCGGGCGGAAGCCCACGGGACCCGGCACCCACACGTTGCCCTGCACGGTGACGAAGCCCCGCAGCCGCTCAGCGACCGGGAACACCGTCACCGAATCGCCCGGCAGCATGGTCACGCCGGGAATGCCTTGCGCCAGCTGGTCGGGGCCCACATCCACCACAATCCGACCGCGCCCGAACCCGGAATCGTCCGCCGAGGGCGGCAGGATGCGGTGAATCTGCACCCGCCGCCGGAGCGCATCGGCGCCGAAGCCGCCCGCGAAGCCGAGGACGTCGCGAAGCGTTTCGTCAGGCCGGATCTCGAAGACCTTGGGCCGGACTACCGCACCAGCCACGGCGACGCGCCCGCCACGCACCGGGACAAAGATCACGTCGCCGGTCTGCAGCGCCTGGGTGGTGCGGTCCATCCCGCCCATCAGGAAGTCGTACACATCCATGGAGTCGACCAGCTGCCCGTTGCGCCGGACCTCGAGGTGGCGCAGTGACCCGGTGGGCCGCGGGCCTCCCGCGGCGAACAGCGCGGTGAGTGGCGTCGTGCCCGCGCTCACATCGTACACGCCCGGGTTCTTGACCTCGCCGGCGACCAAGATCTGGATGGTGCGCATCCGCGAGATGGTGACTTCGAACTGGGTCGTCGCACCGGGTCCACGCCGGACGCCGGAGTAGACCCGGTGCAGGCGGTCATAGAGCAGGTTGCGCAGTTGGGCGAGGGTGAGGTTGGCGACGTGAACGGTGCCGACGGTCGGGATCACGATGAACCCGTCGCGAGACACGTTCAGGCTGTACACCTTCTCGACATCGCCGGAGAGGATGAGCGCGATCTCATCGCCCGGACCCATGCGATAGCTCTCGGGTGGAGGCCCGCCCGTCGTTGGCCGGAAGAGCGAATTGCGCCGGGCGAAGAGTTCCATCCCGAAAATCCGCTTGAGACTGTCGGGCAGCTCGGGCTCGAGATTGTTCCGGAGGCTGTCGAGGATGGCCACCAGGGAATCGGCCGACGTGCCCGGGATCAGCCCCAGTCGCCGCACGGCATCGATCTGGTCCTGCTGATCCGACAGGCCGAACTGTCCCTGCACGCCGCCGAGGTACTGGTCCAGCAGCCCGGCGTTGTAACCGGACGCCTGCAGCTGAGCCCGGAGCTCTTCAGGTGAGAGGCCCGACTGCATGATGGCTTCCTGGATCCGCTGCTGGGTCATGCTCTGGGGAGCCTGCTGGGCCTGCAGTGCTCGATTGATCAAGGCCGTGTCGATGACCTGCGCCCGAGCCGCGCGCGCACCGCTCATGAGCGCGGCCATGGAGAGCGCGACGGCCATGCCGCCGGCCCGGAATCGTAGCGTCTGCATGCCCGCG
>CBINCZ010000510.1:0-1812 GCA_966249295.1 uncultured Gemmatimonadales bacterium | reverse complement strand
TGACGGAGGATCTTGGCATCAAATTGGAGGATGTCACGCTGGACAGGCTGGGCACTGCCAAGCGCGTGACGATCACGAAGGATACCAGCACGATTATCGACGGTGCCGGCAGCGCGGAAGCCATCAAGGCTCGCGTCGCGGCGCTCCAGGGGCAGATCGAGACCAGCAGCAGCGACTATGATCGCGAGAAGCTCCAGGAACGTCTTGCCAGGCTCGCCGGCGGCGTCGCCGTCATCAAGGTCGGCGGATCATCCGAACTGGAGGTCAAGGAGCGCCAGGATCGGGTGGAGGACGCCCTGCACGCGACCCAGGCGGCGGTGGAGGAAGGCATTCTGCCGGGTGGCGGCACAGCCCTTCTTTATGCGTCCAAAGCGCTGGACGGCCTTGATCCCGCCAGGGACGACCAGCGACGCGGAATCGACATCGTCCGCCGGGCGCTTCAGGCACCGCTCCGCCAGATTGCGGAGAATGCGGGATATGATGGTGGCGTGGTTGCCGGTCGTTTGTTGGACGGGCGGGACGAAAATCTGGGGTTTAACGCGCAGAGCGAGCAATATGAAAACCTCTTCCAGTCCGGCGTCATCGATCCTACCAAGGTCGTCCGCACTGCCTTGCAGGATGCGGCCTCCATCGCCGGGTTGCTGATTACGACCGAAGCGGCGGTTGCAGAGTGGGTCGCCGAAAGCGACGGCCCGCAGATCAGAGCCTCCTGCAGAGGATTTTGAGGGACCTCTCAAGTCGATCGGCTCACCGTTCACCCTGCCTGACGAATTGATGCATGTGTTCGGGCGTTTCGTGTTACAACCCGTCATCACCCCGATCATGCCGCAGGCATGTTGTGACAGAGAGACCGTCGTGCTCCCGCCTGCAAACGGGAGCAGCTTATGCCTGACGATCTGACCCGAATCCGCCCCGCCGGTGCGAAGCCGTCATGACCATTCGCTCCACGCGGAAACCCGTGACATTTTCGGCCCCTCTCCGCCTGTCGGGTTTCGAGGAGCTTCTGTCTGCGGGTACCTATGTGGTAGAAACGGACGAAGAAGCTCTGGAAGGTCAAGCTCATACAGGCTTCCGTCGGATTGCGACGACCATACGTATCCGAACAGGCGCGACCATCGAGCATCACCAGATCGATCCTCAGGAACTTGAGGCCGCGTTGCAGCGAGATCGGGACGCAGCCCGAAACGAGCCTGGTCCAGTTGAACAGCCAGATGAGCCGTCCGGCCGCTCCGATGATCCCCCGCCAATAGATTGGCGTTGGGTGCCTTTGTGGGTCCGTAACGCGCCCTCCCACCGCCGTCGCTAGACCAACCATGCTCAACAGCTCAGCTATGTGCAGGAAACAGGCAGCTTATCATCGGCAGGTGGCTGCCACCTCTGACCTTGAGAAGGTGCGGAGGATCGCGCTCGCGGCGGCCAAGGCATGGGACATTCAGGCCAGGGAGGCTGAGGCGCGCGAAGCGGGAAAGCAGGACATGCTCAGCGCTGAAGACGCAGCGATCGCTCTGGAATTTAGGCGGGAAGAGGAGGCGCAGATGATCATCAGCGACAAGTTGGGCGAGGTTGATTTCGATCCCCAGCAAAAATTGTGATGGGTCAGAGCATGAAGGTTCAGGTCGAGCAATTCGGTAGCTGGTTGATATGTCAGCACAGCCGGCCGGGATGGATTGGAGATCTCGCGCGGGCAGCGGCGCCGGATCGGACATTTCCTCGCTCAGGAGACCCCGACACGGTGCGCAGTCATCTCGATCGGATGCACGCGGAAGCAGACATGTTCGAGGCATTGGAGGACGCCGAATCTCTCTGGTTCGG
>CBINCZ010000509.1:0-1814 GCA_966249295.1 uncultured Gemmatimonadales bacterium | reverse complement strand
CGTGATGGCGGCCGGGATGACCCTGACCGGGACCGGGATCCTGTGGGCGACCCAGGCGCCCGCGGATGGGAACTTCTGGACGGACCTGGCCGGCCCCTTCTTCCTCACCGGGGCCGTCACCTGGGTGTTCGTCCCGGTATCGATCGGAGCACTGGTCGGCGTCACCGAGCGCGACGCCGGCATCGCGTCCGGGCTCATCGACTCCTCGCAGCAACTCGGCGGCGCGATCGGGATAGCAGTCGCGTCGACCGTGGCGGCCACGGGCTCCCGCGGCCTGCTCGCCCACGGCCACCCCGCCGCGGACGCCCTCACCGGCGGATTCCACCAGGCCCTGTGGGTCTGCGGGCTCGTGTCTCGCCCCCGCCTGGTCGACGCCTTCCGGGCCCTACCTGGAGCGGATCGACGAGATGCCCAAGTACGTCTTCTCCTCCACGCTGGCCGCGGCGGACTGGAACAACACGACGATCATCCCCGGTGACCCCGTCCCGGCCGTCCGGGAACTCAAGGAGCAGGGAGACGGGCATCTGATGATCTACGGCTATGGCCGACTCTCCCAGACACTGCTCGAGCACGGCCTGGTCGACAAGCTGAACTTCATCATCAACCCGGTCATGGCGGGCAGCGGGACTCCGCTGCTCCGCCCCGCCAAGCGCACGGACCTGCGCCTGATCTCAGCCACTGAGCGCCGCAACGGCGCAATCACCCTCTCCTACACAACCACCTAAGCCCGCCCGAACCGACCCGAACCGCCGGGCCCGGCCCCACCCGGCCAGGCCCGGCGCGAGCCGCCGGCCGTCCCAAACCCCGCTTGGACGTCGCGACATCGACGTCAACAGCCGGAGCACTTATCGACGGCCGACAGCACAACACGCCGCACCTCATCCCGAGGCGCGGCGTGGATTGGGTGGTTCAAAGGTCGTATGCGTCCCGCTTGATCTGCGAAATCATCGCTATCCACACGTCCCTCTCCAGAGAGAGGAAGCCACCTTCAGGGTTCTTCGAGTCCCGCACGGCGCTTCCCGGCCCCTTCCGTGCCACTTCGACGCACTCGCCTCCGGTGCTGCCGCTACGGGAGCTCTTGCGCCAGACCGTGTCGGAACTTGGAGCATCTCCCATGGGTTCGACCTCGTCTCGTGTCATTCCAGCTCTGCGACTGTCTTGTCAATGAGGGCCATGGACTCTCGCGGGTTCAGCGCCTGAGCCCTGAGGGAGTCGAACGCCAGTCTATGAGTTTCAACCTCCCCGATCTTGTCCATGAGCAACGATCCCGCTCTGTTCTCGACATACGCGTACTCCGAAACCGCGGCTTCCCCGAGGTCGAGTGCGAGCAGTGTGAAGGACCCGCAAGTCCCGGGGTGCGCTCCAGCGTCGAAGGGCAGGACCTTCTCGCCGCGTTCTGGCTGCTGCGGATCATGGGCAACGGCAGGGGCGATCCGCGGGTCCGCGCGGAGGTTCTCACGGGCCAGGCGACCCGGCTGCTGACCTTGCTCGACCAGCGAGATCCCTGACCGTCAAAAGTCGATCGCGGCCGCGACGGGTAGGTGGTCGCTGCCGGTGGCGGGCAGCGTCCACGAGTTCACCGGCTCGACGCCTTTGACCAGGATCTGGTCGATGCGTGCCACCGGGAACTTCGCCGGCCAGCTGAAGCCGAAACCGCCTCCGGCCGTCTCCTGCGTCGAGCGCATTTGTGAGGTGAGGCCGGCGAACGCGCGGTCGTCCATGGTGCCGTTCAGTTCGCCGAGCAACACCACCAGCTTTTCGTGCTCGGCGGCGATTGCCTTGCCTAGCGCCTGCGCGTTCCTGTCACGATGGAC
>CBINCZ010000508.1:0-1825 GCA_966249295.1 uncultured Gemmatimonadales bacterium | reverse complement strand
CCCCCCGGCAGGCCAAGACCACCATGGTCGTCACCGTCGACCTGCCCACCCTGCAGGGCCAGGCCCGGCGCGCCGCCCTCACCACCGGCGGGGAGCTGCTCACCCCGGCCACCGCCCGCCGCCTGGCCTGCGACGCCCAGCTCATCCCGGTCGTGCTCGGGACCCGCGGCGAGGTCCTCGACCAGGGCCAGGCCACCCGGCTGTTCACCCGACCCCAGATCCGGCACCTGTGGCTGCGCGACCGGCACTGCACCTTCCCCGGCTGCACCAAACCCGCCCCCTGGACCGACGCACACCACCTCATCCACTGGGCCGACCACGGCCCCACCGACATCGCCAACGCCGCCCTGCTCTGCCGGGCCCACCACACCCTCGTGAAGCGTTCGGGGTTTCGTGCCGCATCGTTTCCGATCAGGAAGGATGCATGGCATGCCGAAGAAGTACGACGCCGCGACGAAGGAGCGGGCGGTCAGGATGGTCCAGGAGCAGCTGCCGGAGTACGGCGGGTCGCTGACGAAGGCGTGCGCGGCCGTGGGTGCCCGGTTGAGTCTGCCGAAGGACACGGTGCGTGGGTGGTGCCGGCGGGAGCTGGGTGATGCCCCCTCTGGTGAGGCCTTGACCACCGCCGAGCGGGAGGAGATCAAGGCGCTCAAGGCGAAGGTGCGCCGGCTGGAGGAGGACAACGCGATCCTGCAGTCCGCGGCGACTTTCTTCGCGGGGGCGCTCGACCCCCGCAGCCGATGATCATGGACTTCATCCGCACCCAGCAGCAGCAGGGGCGAGCGGTCGAGTCGACCTGCCGGGTCCTTCGTGGGCTCGGTGTGCAGGTCGCCGCACGCACCTACCGGGCCTGGGCTTCCCACCGGACGGTCAGCCCGCGGGCGTTGGCGTTGGCGTACCTGATGAACGCGGTGTTCACCTTGGCGTTCGCGTGGGACCCGGCCACGGCCGCGTTCCGGCTGCGTCCGGAGGGCTTGTACGGGCGGCGGAAGATGACCGCGCTGCTGGCCCGCACCGGGCAGCAGGCCTCCTACGAACGCGTTCATGCAGCGATGAGCGCGTTGGGCCACAACGGGATCCGCCGTGCACGCAGGCACCGGACCACGCTGCCGGGCAAGGACGGTACCCGTGCTGGTGACCTGCTGAACCGTGACTTCACCGCGCCAGCCCCCAACATGGTCTGGGTCACCGACTTCACCTATGTCCGCACCTGGATTGGGTTCGTGTACGTCGCGTTCCTCGTCGACGTGTTCGCGCAACGGATCGTGGCCTGGCACGCGCTGACGAACAAGACCACCGACCTGGTGATGACACCGCTGCGGATGGCGCTGTGGCAACGCGACCACGAGGGCCACCCCGTAGGCCGAGGTGAGCTGGTACACCACTCCGACGCCGGCAGCCAATACACCTCGATCCGGCTTACCGAGCACCTTGCCATCGAGGGCATCGCCCCCTCGATCGGGACGGTCGGCGACGCCTACGACAACGCCCTCATGGAGTCGATCATCGGCCTATACAAGACCGAGTGCATCGGCACGACCGTCTTCCACGACGGCCCCTACAAGACCCTCGCCGACGTCGAGTTCGCGACAGCCGGCTGGGTCGAGTGGTACAACAACACACGGCTCCACTCCAGCATCGGAATGGAGCCACCCGCCGAGTTCGAAAGGACTCACTACGCTGCGCTCAACCTCGAGCTGCAGTCAATCTGACAGCGGCATGATTTCCCGAACGCTTCAGCCTGGGCAACCTGTCCCCACACGAGTTCGAAGCCCTTCACACCGCCATCATCACCGCGGCATGATCACCACACCAACACTGTCCG
>CBINCZ010000507.1:0-1827 GCA_966249295.1 uncultured Gemmatimonadales bacterium | reverse complement strand
GCGCCGCAGCCGATGCCGGACGCCTGACCACGCGCGGACCGGACGCCGGATGCCCCTGAGTCCGGACAGCCTGTTGCGGTTTGGGGGTGCGCGGGGGACTGACCTGCGGTGATGGTCTGGCGGGAGTGGTGTTTGAGGCACTAATTGGTGCTCTAGGCTCGGTGTGGTGGCGTGGGTGAGGCGGGTCCGGACGGCTTCGGGTGCCACGGCGGTCCAGATCGCCGAGTACGTCGATGGGCGTCGGCGGATCGTGGCTCATCTGGGGTCTGCGCACACCGAGGCCGAGCTTGGTCTGCTGCTGGAGCAGGCCCGCGGCATGCTCGTTGCTGAGGGCCAGGGCGCGCTCGACCTCGGTGTCGAGCCGACGCCGCGCAAGGTCCGGCTCGTCGGGCCATCGGCCGGCGAGGGCTTGCTCGCGGCCGCTGCTGAGCAGCCGGTGGAGCAGGTGCGGGTCGAGGCGCCCCGGGTGGTCGGCACGTCTTCGGCGTTGTTGTTCGATGTTCTGGCCGGGGTCTATGAAGGCCTCGGCTTCGGCGCGGTGGGAGACGCGACCTTCCGTGATCTGGTGATCTCCCGGATCGTGGAGCCGACCTCGATCCTGGACACCGGCCGTGTCCTGGCCGATCTGGGCCAGTCCCCGGCAAACGAGCGCACGATGCGCCGGACACTGAGCCGAGCCCAGCAGCGCGGCTACCGTGACGTGGTCGCGACCGCATGCTTCAACCACGCTGTGAGCAGCGGCGATGTGTCGCTGTGCCTGTATGACGTCACCACGCTCTACTTCGAGGCCGACAAGGAGGACGACCTGCGCAAGGTCGGCTACTCCAAGGAGCGCCGTGTCGATCCGCAGATCGTGGTCGGGCTGTTGGTCGACCGGCACGGATTCCCGCTCGAGATCGGCTGCTTTGAGGGCAACAAGGCCGAGACGTTGACGATCGTTCCGATCGTCAAGCAGTTCCAGGCCCGTCACGGCCTGGAGGACATGGTCGTCGTCGCGGACGCGGGCATGCTGTCGGCGACGAACCTGAAAGAGCTCGACGAAGCGGACCTGCGGTTCATCGTCGGCTCCCGCGTCACCAAGGCGCCCAAGGACCTGGAATCCCACTTCCGCTGGCACGGGGACGCGTTCACCGACGGGCAGGTCATCGACACCATCACCCCACGCACCGGGCACAAGGTCGACAACGACCCCAGGCAGAAGGCCGAGCCGGTCTGGGATCGCGAGCAGCACGCCGGGTCATGGCGGGCGGTCTGGGCCTACTCCCAGAAGCGGGCGGTGCGCGACAACAAGACCCTCACCGCACAGGAGAACCGCGCCAAGGCCGTCGTCGCCGGCGAGAAGGCCGCCCGCACACCACGGTTCATCAAGACCCGCAACGGTGCAGCAGTGCTGGACCAGACCTCACTGACCAGGGCCAGGAGATTGGTCGGGCTGAAGGGCTACGTCACCAACATCCCCGCACACCTGATGCCCGCCGACAAGGTCATCGGCAGCTACCACGACCTCTGGAAGGTCGAGCAGTCCTTCCGGATGAGCAAGACCGACCTGCGCGCCAGGCCCATGTTCCACCACACCCGCGACGCGATCGAGGCCCACCTCACCATCGTGTTCACCGCCCTCGCCGTCAGCCGCCAGGTCCAGACACGCACCGGGCTCGCAATCCGCAACGTCGTCCGCCAACTCCGGCCACTGCGATCAGCCACCATCACAATCAACGGCACCCAACAGACCTTCCCACCCGCCATCCCCGACGTGCAGCAACACCTCCTCGACACCCTCAAATGACCCAGCACACTCAGGCACTAACCCCAATGTCCGGACTCAGG
>CBINCZ010000506.1:0-1829 GCA_966249295.1 uncultured Gemmatimonadales bacterium | reverse complement strand
TCGGCTACGGCGGCCGCCGCGTCCTGGTCTCCCGCAAATGGTCCGGCAAGACCCTCGCCGACCACAAGGCCGACCGTAAGGCGTGGGTGCTGGCTCGCCTGGCTGAAGCCGGAATCCCCGTCGCCAACCCGGCCGACCCCCAAGCGGCCCACGTCTGGGAGAGAGCCGGCCCCGCAGACCCCGACGTGAAACCGGCCGAACAACGGCTCCTGCTGCTGATCAACGAACGCATCCAACGGCGCCGCCAACTCGACGCCGCGACCCACAACCCCACCCCCGAACTTTCGGCAACTGCGGAGGCAGCGTGACCAACAGGCGTAAGCAGACGGCGGCCCTCGACCCCGGTGACCGGCTCCTGACCTACGCCCAAGCGGCCGAGGTGCTCAACACGACTCCGCGGTTCCCTCGCCGTCTGGTGGAGGAACGGCGCATCCGCTTCGTCAAGGTCGGACGATTCGTCCGCATCCCCGAATCCGCACTCCACGAGTTCATTGCGGCCGGTCTTGTCGAGCCGGTCACCCTTCGGGGGCACTACACCAGGAGGGCGGCGTAATGGCTGGCAAGCGTCGCTTCGGACGCATCCGGCAACTCCCGTCCGGACGGTTCCAAGCCCGCTACCTCGGACCTGACGGGATCGAGCGTCCGGCGCCGAACACGTTCGCGACCAAGAAGGAGGCTGACCGCTGGCTCGTCCTCAAAGAGGCCGAGATCACGCGGGGGGAGTGGGTCGATCCCGACGCGGGCCGTGTCCCCTTCGAGGTCTTCGCGAAACAGTGGATCGATGACCGCGTGCTCAAGCCTCGTACGGAGGGGCTGTATCGCGGCCTGCTGCGTAATCATCTCCTCCCGACTTTCGGCAACTACAACCTCGCGGACATCCGTGAGGCGGACGTCCGGCGCTGGCGCAAGGAACGGCTTGGCGCGGTCGGGCAGTCGACGGTCGCAAAGGCTTACCAACTTCTCAAGTCGATTCTCAGCACGGCGGTTGATGATGAGCTGATCCGCCGGAACCCGTGCCGGATCAAAGGGGCCGGCGTCCCGGACACGCCTGAGCGCCAGATGATCCCGCTCACGAAGGTGGTCGAGATCCTCGACAAGATCCCGGATCGGTATCGGGCGCTCGTTCTGCTCGGCACGTTCGCGAGTCTGAGATGGGGTGAACTCGCGGCACTTCGCCGCGCACATCTGGACCTGGACGCGGGCATCGTGCGCGTGGTCGGCTCGCTCGCCGAACTGGACGGCGGGCAGCTCCTGGAGGACACGCCCAAGTCCCGGGCCGGTCGTCGCGTGGTGTCGATTCCGCCGGAGATCATCCCGGACCTGCAAGCGCACTTGGACGAGTTCGCAGAGGACGGTCCGAATGGGCGAGTCTTCGTCGGTCCTCGGGGCGGGCCTCTCCGGCGCTCGGGCTTCCGTCGCATCTGGAACAAGGTCCGGGCTGACGTCGGCCTGCCTGACCTCCACTTTCATGACCTCCGGCACGTCGGCAACACCTTGGCGGCCTCGACCGGTGCCAGCCTCAAAGAGCTGATGGCGAGGATGGGCCATGCCTCGACGCGGGCGGCGCTGATCTATCAGCACGCAAGCCAGGATCGAGACCAGGTGATCGCGGCGGCGCTCGGTGAGGCGTTCAAGGTGGCTCGGGCCAGTGACAAGAGTGACAAGGGCACGCCGAAACGATCGGGCACGCAGCGGGCACGGAAGCGTTAGCGATCATGGCAAAAAGCAAGGCCCAGGTGGGGAAACAGGGTTCCTACCTGGGCCTTCGTGGTGGGAGCGGGCGACGGGAATCGAACCCGCGTAGCCAGTTTGGAAGACTGGGGCTCTAC
>CBINCZ010000505.1:0-1832 GCA_966249295.1 uncultured Gemmatimonadales bacterium | reverse complement strand
GGGGCTGGCTGTCGTACGATCCCAAGCTCGACCTCGTCTATTACGGCACCAGCAATCCCGGCGCCTGGAACGCCGACCAGCGCCCCGGCGACAACAAATGGGGCTCAAGTGTGTTCGCACGCGATCCCGATACAGGCTATGCGCGCTGGGCCTATCAGTACAACCCGCACGACTACCACGATTACGATGGCGTCAACGAGCATGTGCTGATCGACGTCACCATAGACGGCAAGCTGCGCCACGCCATGATCCACCCGGACCGCAACGGCTATATGTATCTGATGGACCGCGCCACCGGCAAGATCATTTCGGCCGAGCCTTTCACCTATACCAATACCGTGAGCCGTGTCGATCTCAAGACCGGCCGTCCGGTCATGAACAAGGACAAGGAGACGCACGAGGGCAAGATGGTGCGTGACATCTGTCCGGCAGCGCCCGGCGGCAAGGATTGGCAGCCGTCGGCCTGGTCGCCGCAGACCAGGCTGCTCTACGTGCCGCACAACAATCTGTGCATGGACATGGAAACGAGCGAGGTCGGCTACATCGCCGGCACGCCCTACGTCGGCGCCAAGGTGGCGATGAAGGCCGGGCCGGGCGGCAACCGCGGCACCTTTACCGCCTGGGATCCGGTCAAGGCCAAGCCGGCCTGGAAGATCGACGAGAAATTCCCGGTCTGGAGCGGGGCGCTCGCCACCGCCGGTAACGTGGTGTTCTACGGCACCATGGATCGCTGGTTCAAGGCGGTTGACGCCAGGACCGGCAAGGAGCTATGGAAATTCCGCACCGGCTCCGGCGTCATCGGCCAGCCCGTCACCTACCATGGCCCGGACGGCAAGCAGTATGTCGCCGTGCTGGCCGGCGTCGGCGGCTGGTCGGGTGCCGTGGTGTCGGGCAACCTCGATGCCAAAGTGCCCTACGGTGCGCTGGGCTTCGTCGGCGCCATGACCGACCTGTCGCAGGCTACCAGCAGCGGCGGTACGCTCTATGTGTTCGCGCTGCCCGACAGCGTCACCGGGAAGGCAGCACCATGAACGGCAGCAGTATGCTGCGTCTGTTCTGCGCGGGCGCCGTCGCGCTGCTGCCCGCCATGGCCAGCGCCGATGCCGCGCGCGGCACTGAAGCGGGCCGACATGTGCTCAAGGTCTGCGCCGACCCCAACAACCTGCCGTTTTCCAACCAGGCCGGAGAAGGGTTCGAAAATCGACTGGCGCAAATGCTCGGCCAGGCGCTCGGTGAAAAAGTGGAATACACCTGGTGGGCGCAGCGCCGCGGTTTCATTCGCAACACGCTGAAGGCGGGGCTGTGCGATGTCGTCATCGGCGTGCCGAGCAATTTCGACCAGGCCCTGACTACCCAGCCTTACTATCGGTCGAGTTACGCGCTGGTCTACCGCAAAAATAGCGGTTACGACCTGCATACGCTTGATGATCCGCAGCTCGCCGGGCTCAAGATCGGCGTGCATCTGGTCGGCGACGACATCTCGCCGCCGGCCGAGGTGCTGGCCCGCCGCGGCTTGGTCGACAACGTCATCGGCTACAGCATTTTCGGTGACTATCGCCAGCCCAATCCGCCGGCACGACTGATCGAAGCCGTGGCCCGTGGCGATGTCGACGTGGCGATTGCCTGGGGTCCGCTCGCCGGCTATTTCGCCCGGCACAGTGATCAGGCGCTCACCGTGGTGCCGCTGTCGCAGTCGGACGATCCGGTGCTGCCGTTCCAGTTTTCCATCTCCATGGGTGTGCGCCGCGACGATGCCGCCATGCGCGACCGGCTGAACGCGGTGCTGGAGCAGAAGCGCCCCGAGATTCATGCGCTGCTGGAGCAATACGGGG
>CBINCZ010000504.1:0-1855 GCA_966249295.1 uncultured Gemmatimonadales bacterium | reverse complement strand
AGCGAGGCCGTTGAGCAGGTCGGGCGTGGCGCGGTCGCCCACCACCTGGTCGCGGCGGTTGACGATCTCCATGCCGCGGGCACGGAGGTAGTCGGGGTTGCGGCGCAGGGCCGGCAGGATCTCGTTCAGCAGGATGCTGCGGGGCACGTTCCACCAGGGCCAGAACTCCACCATCGTCATCTCGTCGAAGAGCAGTGGCGTCGGGTTCCGGCCAGCCGTACCCACGACGACCCGGGAGCGGAGTTCCACTCGTGGACTGCCGCCCGGAGTGTCAAACGCCAGCAGCTCAAAGGACGGGACATTCACCACGATCATGCGACCCTGCACATTCCTCGGTGCCCAGCGGAGACGCTCGAGTGCCAGGGTGAGCCGCTCGACTCGCCGTGCCACAGCCGAATCGCCAGGCGCGAGACCCAGGGCAGCCCTCTCCCGCGCCAGGGCAGACCGCAGCAGTTCATACTGGCGAAACGGCGGCGACATGGCACGCGCCAGCTGGGCGAGTGAGTCCGCCTCGGCCGCGCGCGCGACCGACAGTACGAGGTCAGGTGCCGACGGATCACGCGGCAGCGATGAGGGCCGAGCACGTCCCTGCCGCAGGTCATTCAGGAACCGCAGGACGCCGCCGGAGAGAAGGATGTCAACTTCAGCGCGCTCGTCCGCAGACAGCGACGCTGGGCCTCGGGGCAGCAGCGAATTCAGGCGAGGGAGGTCGTAGAAGCTGGAGTCGAGCCCGTGATCGGTGCTGCTACGCAACAGGCCCAGCGCTGCACGACCGGCCGAGCTCAGGCGCGCGTCGTCATCCAGCCAGAGCGGTGAGTAGTGCCGCGTCTGGTAGAGCCGCACGACTCCGGAATCCCTGGCGTTCGAGAGGCGGCCCGCGATTGCCTCGGCCGTCGCCTGCTGGCATGGTGCAGCGCGGGCTGCGGCGCCGGTCAGTGCCAGGACTGCGAGGGCAGAACAGATCAGTCTCATTGATGGTGCTCCACCACCAGGATACAGCTTTCGTCATGAAGCTGACCTGAAGATCGGCATAATGGGCCGTTCACATGGCCGGTTGGTGCCCGCGCCCGAACCGGAGTAACTTGGAGCCGCCTCCTCCACTCACCAGGTTCCGCGAGTTGTCATGTCCGATTCGCTGATCAACCGCCGAAGCTTCGTCGCGACCGCCGGGACTCTCACGGCCGCGCTGGCCGCCCCGGCAATCCTGCGCGCCCGCTGGTTCGACCACGACCTCATTATCCGCGGCGGCACGGTGTTCGACGGACTGGGCGGCGCCGGTGTGGAACGCGATCTTGCCATCAGTGCGGGGCGGATCACCGCCATCGGGAGGACACTCTCCGGCCGCGCGGCGCATGAGGTCGACGCTCGCGGCCTGGCCGTAGCCCCCGGCTTCATCGACATCCACTCGCATGTGGACGGATCGCTGCGCACCGACTGGCGCGCCGAGTCGGCCATCCGCCAGGGCATCACCACCGTCATCGCCGGGCAGGATGGAGGCTCCCGCGCCACGGGCGCACCGGACGACAGTTTCCGCGACATGTTCGCGTCTCTCGAAGCGCTGCATCCCGCCGTGAACGTGGCCTCCATGGTGGGACTCGGCTCCATTCGCGGCAAGGTGATCGGCGACGGGGACCGGCCGGCGACCGCGGCCGAAATCGCGGCCATGACGGCAATGGTGGAAAGCGCCCTGAATGATGGCGCCTGCGGCGCCTCATCAGGCCTCGAGTACACGCCGGGCGGATTTGCGTCACGGGAGGAGCTGATCGCGCTTTGCCGGCCGCTGGCCTCCCGCAAGCTGCCCTACGCCACGCACATGCGGAATGAGGATGACCGGCTCCTCGAAGCGATCGACGAA
>CBINCZ010000503.1:0-1879 GCA_966249295.1 uncultured Gemmatimonadales bacterium | reverse complement strand
TGATCGGCAGTACGAAGACGGGCTTTGCTGCGACTAACTATTCCAATGCTTCGCCCAATTTGCTGACGCTGGCGGGTGCGATCGGTGCGAATGAGTTGGGCAAGACGACCACGACCACGGTGAATGGCGGGGTGGTGACGACCACCACCACGACCGAGAACAGCAACCTGGCTAACACGTTGCAGCAGGCGGCGGTCGATAGCCTGATGAACGCGACCGGCGGCTTTGGCGGGGTGGCGACGCAGATCGGGCGCAACGGCATCTTCGGCGCGATCATCAACGCGGTGCGGTCGGATACCGATAGCAATATCCTCTCGACGCCGTCGGTCATGACGCTCGATAATCAAAAAGCGTCGATCTTGGTCGGGCAGCAGGTGCCGATCACGACTGGCGAGGCGCTGAGCCAGAATTTCGATAATCAGTTCCGTACCGTCCAGCGGCAGGATGTCGGCATCAAGCTGGAGGTGAAGCCGCAGATCAACACGGGCGGCGCGATCAAGCTGTTCCTGAAGCAGGAAGTGTCGAGCGTCGCGGGGCCGGTGTCCAACAATAATAGCGACCTCATCATCAACAAGCGTGAGATCGAGACGACGGTCACTGTGGATGATGGCGAGATATTGGCGCTGGGCGGGTTGCTGGACGATAATGAGCGCAAGACGATCGAGCGGATTCCGCTGCTTTCGGACATTCCGGGCATCGGCGAGCTGTTCAAGTCGCGCAGCAAGAGCCGGAGCAAGACCAACCTCATGGTCTTCATCCGGCCCACCATCCTACGGTCGAATGAGGATGCGCAGCGCCTGACGCAGCAACGCTATGGCTATGTCCGGGACATGCAGTTGGCGCGCAATCCGGAGGCCGAACCCAGCATTGATGAACTGGTGCGCGACTATATGGGCGCGACGCCGCCTGCACCCATGCAGGCAGGCGATGCGGTGGTGCAGCCGGGCGCTGCGGCTGCTGTTCCGGCGCAGGTGATCGAGCCGACGATGCGGCAATCGAGCGGCGTCGTGCGGCCGGTGGATGTTCCGGCGAGTGGAGGGCAGCGGTGACAGACGCGTTGCCATCTCCGTTCGGGCTGAGCTTGTCGAAGCCCTTCTCTTCTCTTCAAGTCAGTAAGGCCGTTGGCTACGCCGCCTTATCGGGTCGACAAGCTCAGGGCGAACGGGGGTGGAAGTGAGCGCGCCTGCCGAACCGTTTCTGCACACCGCCCCGCGCGCGGTAGATATTCCCTATGTCTTTGCGCGCAAGCATGGCGTGGTCATGTTGCCGCTGGACGGGGACCGGCTGACGATCGCGGTACGCGAGGGGAGCGATCCGCGGGTGTTGCTGGAAGTGCGGCGGCATCTGGCGCGCAGTTTCGATGTGCGCTTCGTGGATGGGGCGCAGTTCGACCGGCATCTGTCCGACCATTATGCGATGGAGGGCAGCGCTGCCGCCATGGCGGGATCGCTGGAAGTAGGGGCGGATGAGCTGGACATTCTCGCTGCCGATATTCCGACTGCCGACGACTTGCTCGACAGCGCCGATGATGCGCCCGCGATCCGGCTGATCAACGGCATCATTGCGGAGGCGGCGCGTCAGGGCGTTTCGGACATTCATATCGAACCGTATGAGACGGGCTTGATCGTGCGGATGCGGATCGACGGGGTGCTGCGCGAGACTTTGCGCATGCCGCCGCATGTTGCGCCGGTGGTGGTGAGCCGGATCAAGGTGATGGCGCGGCTGGATATTGCCGAGCGGCGGGTGCCGCAGGATGGGCGGATCGGGCTGACGTTGGGCGGGAAGTTGCTGGACGTGCGCGTTTCGACGCTGCCGAGCCGGGCTGGCGAGCGGGTGGTGCTGCGTATTCTCGATAAGGAGAATGCGGGCATGAACCTGG
>CBINCZ010000502.1:0-1880 GCA_966249295.1 uncultured Gemmatimonadales bacterium | reverse complement strand
TGGAGACGCCCAACGTGCCGGCGGTGCTGCGCCGGCTGGATGACGGCGACATCAAGGGCTCGCCGGGACTGGTGAGCATCATGCAGACGTCGTTCTTCCTGGGGCGGGAAACGCTGATCGCCACCCCGTACAAGCGGGGAGCGAGCGGTCCCGCGGGCGAGCACTGGATGACCTACTGGCGGAAGAAGCTCTTCGTGGTGATGACCCGCAACGCCCGTTCCGCCACCGCCTTCTTCGGCCTGCCGCCCAATCGCGTGGTGGAGCTGGGGGCGCAGATTCAGATATAGGGCGTAGGGCGTAGGGCGTAAGGCGTATGATCTCTTAAGCCCTACGCCCTATGCCTTATGCCCTATTCCTCGTACTGTTCCTTCAACCTCGCCACCACCGCCGGATCGGCCAGCGTGGTCGTGTCGCCCAGGGCGCGGCCCTCGGCGATGTCCTTGAGCAGGCGGCGCATGATCTTGCCGCTCCGGGTCTTGGGCAGGTCGGCGGTAAAGATCACGTCGTCCGGCTTGGCGATGGCGCCGATCTTGGTGGCGACGTGGTCGCGCAGGTCGTCCTTGAGTGACGGACCCGCGTTGCCGCCTTCCTTGAGCGTCACGAACGCACAGAGCGCCTGGCCCTTGAGGTCGTGCGCGCGCCCCACCACGGCGGCCTCGGCTACGGCCGGGTGATCCACCAGCGCACTTTCAACTTCCATGGTCCCGATGCGGTGGCCCGCGACGTTGAGCACGTCGTCCACCCGGCCCAGCACCCACCAGTAGCCATCCTCATCCAGCTTGGCCCCGTCACCGGCGAAGTAGCGCCCGGGGAATCGGCTCCAGTAGGTCTGCACGTAGCGGTCGTCGTCACCGTAAATGGTCCGCAACATGCCCGGCCACGGCTGTGCCAGGGTCAGGAAACCACCACCCTGCTCGAGCACAGTGCCCTCGGCGTCCACCAGCTCCGCCTTGATGCCGGGGAAAGGGACCGTCGCCGAGCCCGGCTTGGTGGTAGTGACACCGGGCAGCGGAGTGATCATTATTCCCCCCGTCTCCGTCTGCCACCAGGTATCCACGATCGGGCATCGGCCACCCCCGATGTTGGCGTGATACCACATCCACGCTTCCGGATTGATGGGCTCGCCCACCGACCCCAGGAGCCGGAGCGTCGAAAGGTCACGACCGGCCGGATGCTCCGTGCCCCACTTCATGAAGGCGCGGATGGCGGTGGGCGCGGTGTAGAACACGGTCACGCCGTAGCGCTCCACCAGGCGCCAGAAACGGTCGCGGCCGGGCCAGTCAGGCGCGCCTTCGTAGAGCATCACGGTGGCGCCGTTGGCAAGCGGGCCGTACACGACATACGAGTGCCCGGTCACCCAGCCGATATCGGCCGTGCACCAGAAGACGTCGTCCTCCTTGAGGTCGAAGACGTACTTCGTGGTTGCAGCCGCCTGGGTGAGATAGCCGCCGGTGGTGTGGACGATGCCCTTCGGTTTTCCCGTGGTGCCGGAGGTGTAGAGGATGAACAGCAGGTCCTCGGCGTCCATCGCCGCCGGTGCGGCAATACCGCGCTCGTTCTCGAGCAGCCGGTGCCACCAGTGGTCGCGGCCATCCTGCATCTCGGCCCACGCCTCGTCGCCCTCGCCGCCGACACGGCGACGCACGACCAGGACGTGCTTGATGCTGGGGCAGCCCTTGAGCGCGTCGTCGGCGTAACGCTTGAGCGGGACCACCTGGCCGCGGCGGTAGCCGCCGTCGGCAGTGATGAGGGCGACGGCCTGCGCGTCGTTGATGCGATCGCGGAGCGACTCGGCGCTGAAGCCGCCAAACACCACCGAGTGCACCGCGCCGATGCGGGCGCACGCGAGCATGGCGACGACCGCTTCGGGAATGAGCGGG
>CBINCZ010000501.1:0-1886 GCA_966249295.1 uncultured Gemmatimonadales bacterium | reverse complement strand
TGGGGGGGGTTGGGGGGGTATGGGCAGGATGGGCAGGATGGGCAGGTGGGCCCGGCGATGTTCCGGGTGAAGGGTGGGGTGGTGCTGGCGGTGATTGGTGTCATTGCGTCGCTGGTGCTGGCGAGCCGGATGAACACCCGGGAACTTGTGGCCATGGTTGTCGTCGTGACGCTCGGGACGGTGTACTGGATGGCTACTAGACGGCTAGACGGCTAGACGGCTAGACGGCTGGACGGCTGGACGGCTGGACGGCTGGACGGCTGGACGGCTGGACGGCTGTCATTGCGAGCGCGCCACCGGCGCGCGAAGCAACCATGCAACCCGGCATTGGAGGCCACGGCAGCGCTCTTTCAACGCAGAGGCGCAAAGGACGCAGAGAAGTCGCAGAGGTCATCCGTTGCACTTCTTATCCCGACGCATCCGTCAAAACCACGAACAATTCGTTAATGCTCGGCTCCGCGATCCTCCGCGTCCTCTGCGCCTCTGCGTTGAAACGGCCGGCTCAGGCAATCGATCACGGCTGGCCTGCAAGGTTGCTTCTCCTCCCTGCGGGAGGCTCGCAATGACAGCGCCTCGCGAGCTCTCGACCCTCGACCCTCGACCCTCGACCATCGACCCTCGACTCCCCTACGACCTACGACTTACGACTTACGACTATCACAGCCCCCACCAGCAACCCCGCCGCAATGAACCACGGCGTACCCGGCACCAGGATCCCCGGCAGCCGGTCGATTGCCAGTGAGAACACATTATTGAAGAGTGAAGGCGCGATGATGCCGGCCATGCCGGTGAGGCTCGCGATCGTGCCCTGGAGCCGGCCCTGTTCGTCGTCGCCCACCAGCCCGGTCATGATGCCCTGCATGGCGGGGAAGGTGAGGCCGAAGAGGGCGGAGAAGGGAATCGCCATGAGAAAGAGCGCCGAGGTCGGCGCCGAGCCCAGGATCATGAACCCGATGATGCCGAAGGTGAAACCGGCCATCATGGTGGTGCGCTCGCCCAGCCGCCGCACCGCGGCCCGCACAATGCCTGCCTGCACGATCATCGTTGCGATGCCGATGACGGCGAACACCATCCCCACCGTGCGGGCGGTCCAGCCGAAGCGATAATCGCTGTAGATCACGAAGAGCGACTGAAACGAGTCGTGTGCCAGCCGGTAGAGAAAGACGGCGATGCCGAATCCCAGCAGCATGGTCCCGTGACGCCGCAGCATGGCCAGTGATCCCACCGGGTTGGCTCGGCGCCAGTCAATCCGCGGGCGGCGCTGCGCCCCCACTGATTCCGGGAGGATGAAGTAGCCGTACGCGGTGCCCAGGAGACTGAGCCCGCCGGCCACCCAGAACGGCAGCCGGAGACTGATCCCGCCCAGCAGGCCACCTACGGCGGGTCCGATGATGAACCCGATCCCGAACGCGGCGCCGAGCAGGCCATACTTTGCCGCGCGCTGCTCGCGGGGTGTCACGTCGGCGATGTAGGCGAAGGCAGTGGCGTAACTGGATGACGTGATACCCGAGATGACCCGGCCTACCAGCAGCCAGCCGAGCGTGGGCGCCGCGGCCATGAACAGATAGTCGAGCCCCAGCCCCAGCGTGGAGATGAGGATCACTGGCCGCCGGCCGAACCGGTCCGAGATGGCACCAAGCAGAGGCGCGAAGACGAACTGCATGGCGGCCCAGGTCGTCTCGAACAGCCCGAAGATCGTCGCCGCGCTCGCCGTATCGCCGCCCTTGAAGGCAATGATCAGCTTGGGCAGCACCGGCACGATGATGCCGAGCGCGAGCATGTCGAGCAGGACGGTGATGAAGATGAAGATGAAGGCGGGGCGGGACGGATAACGGGATGCAGGCGGAGTCATGTGGCGCAAAGGATGGGCAGGATGGGCAAGATGG
>CBINCZ010000500.1:0-1910 GCA_966249295.1 uncultured Gemmatimonadales bacterium | reverse complement strand
AGAAGGACCGGACCAGCGCTTACGGCGAGCTCCGCGCCCATCTCCAGCAGATGGCGGTGAGCCAGGCCAATCTCCAAGCTGAAACGCGCCACCTGGTGAGCGCACTCCGCACGCCCCACGTGCGGGGGAGCTGGGGCGAGATCCAGCTCAAGCGCGTGGTCGAGATCGCCGGGATGCAGGACCACTGCGACTTCGAGTGCCAGGTCTCGGTCTCCAGCGATGACGATGGCAGCCGGCTCCGCCCCGACATGGTGATCCGGCTGCCCGACGGCAAGTCGATTGTGGTGGACTCCAAGGCGCCGCTCGACGCCTATCTCCAGGCCATGGAAGCCACCGACGATGACGCGCGCGAGCGGTTCATGGAGCAGCACGTGCGCCAGGTGCGCACCCACATCACCCAGCTCTCCGCCAAGGGCTATTGGAGACAGTTCCCCGACGCTCCCGACTTCGTGGTGATGTTCCTGCCGGGCGAGTCCTTCTTCAGCGCCGCCTGCCAGCGTGATCCCTCGCTCATCGCCTCCGCGGTCGAGGCCGACGTCATCCCGGCCAGTCCCACCACCCTCATCACCCTGCTCAGGACCGTGGCCTTCGGCTGGCGGCAGGAGCGGCTGGCGCAGAGCGCCGCCGAGATCAGCGCGCTGGGCCAGGAGCTGCACGACCGGCTCAGGGTTTTCAGCACTCACCTCGCCGAGTGCGGCAAGGGCCTGGAACGCGCCGTCGCATCCTATAACGGCGCCATCGGCTCCTTCGAGAGCCGGGTCATGGTCTCGGCCCGCCGCTTCCGCGAAATGGGCGCGGGGACTGGCGAGGAAGTGGAGATGCTGGAGCCGGTGCAGGTGGTGGCTAGAGAGCTGAAGGCTGAAGGCTGAAACACGACCCATGACCCTCGACTTCCTGGCCCGCTTCGACAGCGCCAATCCGCTCTCCCGGAAGTTGCTGATCGCTCCCTACATCACTTGGGGCTGGGAGGCGATCGTGGCGCTGGCGCGCACGCGCCGCGGGATCGTGGGCTGGGAGGCGACGACGCTGCTGGGCCTGGCAGAAGATCTCGCGTTCACCGAGATGGGGCACCGGGGGCTCACGCGCGCCACCGACGTCCAGCTCACCACGTTGGTGGACCGCGCCCTCTCGGAGTGCTGCGACGCGCGGTCGGTCGGTTCCGGCTTCGCCGCGCTAGCCGCCGGGCTCGGTTTCCAGCGTGCGGTGAAGGATGCCGTCCTCACGCTCCGGACGGCCGGCGTGAGCGCCGGGCAGGTACAGTCGGCGGTGGAGCGGCATTCGCCGGCGTGGGATGCGGCGGCGGTGCTTGCGACGTATGAGGAGCTGCTCGCGGAATCCACCCTGCTCGATCCCGCGGCGCTGTTCCGACTCGCCATCGAGCGGTTCGACGAGGAAGCGCGGTATGTGCTGCAGGGCCACACCCTGCTTGCCGCCGAGCTGGCGCCGCGGGGCCTGGCGCACACGCTGATGGACCGGCTGGTTACGGCGGGTGCGGTGCTGCTGCCGGAGCCGTTGCCGCGTCATTCTACTGAACCTGCTCGCACCAGCGCGAAGGAGTTCGATTTCTTCGTGGCGTCCTCGCCCTCGACGGAAATCCTGGAAGTCCTGCGCCGGGTGGTGCAGGAAGGACGCCGCTGGGACGAGGTGGAGATCGTTACCACCGACCGGGACACCTACGGGATTGCGCTGGATGCGCTGTGCCAGTGCGAGGGGATTCCCTGCACCCTGCTCGATGGAGTCCCGCTCGCCCGCACGTGCGTGGGGCGAGCCGCGGAACGCTGGCTTCGCTGGCTGGAAGACGGCCTCCCCGCGCGGCTGGTGCGGGAAGCGATGGAGGCGGGCGACATATCCGGAGAGCTGAGAGCTGAGAGCGGAGAGCCAAGCGCTCAGCTCTTGGCTCTCAGCTCTCA
>CBINCZ010000499.1:0-1922 GCA_966249295.1 uncultured Gemmatimonadales bacterium | reverse complement strand
CCTGGGCATGACCTTCTCGGTGATGCTGTGGATGCCGTCGTGGGGCGGTATGATCAACGGCCTGATGACCCTGTCGGGCGCGTGGGACAAGCTGCGCACCGATCCGGTGATCCGCTTCCTCGTCACCGCCGTCGCCTTCTACGGCATGATCACGTTCGAAGGCCCGGTCATGTCGATCAAGTCGGTCAACGGCCTCAGCCACTACACCGACTGGACCGTGGGCCACGAGCACTCCGGCGCCCTGGGCTGGAACGGCCTGATCACCTTCGGGGCGATCTACTGCCTGGTCCCGTGGTTGTGGAAGAAGCCGGCCATGTATTCGAAGGCCGCCATCGAGTGGCACTTCTGGATCGCGACCACCGGCATCGTGCTCTACATCAGCTCGATGTGGGTCTCCGGGATCATGGAAGGCCTGATGTGGCGCGAGTACACGCCCGACGGATTCCTCGCCAACAGCTTCATCGAGACGGTCTCGGCCAAGCACATCCAGAACGTGATCCGGGTGCTGGGCGGCCTGATGTTCTTCAGCGGCACGGCGATCATGGCCTGGAACGTCTGGAAGACGATCCGCATGCCCGCGACCGACGCGAAGACGGTCCCGTCCTCGACGATCGAACCCCAACTCCTGCCGGCGGAATAAGCGCACCATGTGGAAGCGACATCAGAAGTTCGAGCGCCACTCGCTGTGGCTGGTCATCGGCATCGTCATTACGGTGTCGATCGGGGGCCTGATCGAGATCGCCCCCCTGTTCTGGGTGGAGAGCACCATCGAGGAGGTGGAGGGGGTGCGCCCCTACACCCCGCTGGAGCAGGCCGGGCGCGACATCTACGTGTCCGAGGGCTGCTACAGCTGCCACTCGCAGATGGTCCGCCCGCTGCGGGACGAGGTCGAGCGCTACGGCCACTACAGCCTCGCCGCCGAGAGCATGTACGACCACCCGTTCCAGTGGGGCTCCAAGCGCACCGGGCCGGATCTCGCCCGGGTCGGCGGCAAGTACTCCAACGACTGGCACGTCGAGCACCTGAAGGATCCGCGCGCCGTGGTGCCGGAGTCCAACATGCCGCCGTACCGGTTCCTGGCGGACCAGGACCTGGACACCCACGCCACGCGTGAGCGCCTGCGCGCCCTGCTGGCGGTGGGCGTGCCCTACACCGCCGAGCAGATCGAGAACGCCGAGGCCGACCTGAAGGCCCAGGTGGATCCGTTCGCCAGCGAGACGTCGGAACTCCGCCAGCGCTACGGCCCCAACGTGGTGCAGGGCGATTTCGACGGCGACCCGACCCGCCTGACCAAGATGGACGCCCTGATCGCCTACCTGCAGGTGCTGGGCACCATGGTCGACTTCCGCACCTACCAGGCGGAAGACCCGGAGAACCTGCGATGAGCGGCCTCGACTACGAAACCGTGGCCCGTTTCGCCCAGCAGGGCGGGACCCTCTACTTCGGCGCGATCTTCGTGGCCGGCGTCGTCTGGGCCCTGCTGCCGCGCCACCGCGAGGCCTATCGCCGCCTCGCCCAACTGCCCCTCGAAAAGGACGAGGCCGACGATGTCTGAGCCCCAACGCGACGAACACACCGGCGTCGAGACGACCGGTCACGAGTGGGACGGCATCCGCGAACTGGACAACCCGCTGCCGCGCTGGTGGCTGTGGGTGTGGTACGCGACCATCGCCTTCTCGATCGTCTACTGGGTGCTGATGCCGGCCTGGCCCGGGATCAGCGGCTACACCCGCGGCGTGCTGGGCCAGTCGGACCGCGCCAACGTGGCGGCCGACCTGCGCGAACTGCAGGCGCTGCGCAGCGAGCGTGAGACGCAACTGCTGAACGCCTCGCTGGAGCAGATCGAGCGGGATCCCGACCTGCAGGCGCACGCCCTGGCCGTCGGCCAGTCGGTGTTCGGCGACAACTGCGCCAGCTGTCAC
>CBINCZ010000498.1:0-1924 GCA_966249295.1 uncultured Gemmatimonadales bacterium | reverse complement strand
CCACCAGGATGCGCACCGTCTGCAGGTTGGGATACCAGCGCCGCTTGGTGCGGTTGTTGGCATGACTCACATTGTTGCCGGTCGAGGGACCCTTGGCGCACACGGAGCAGACGCGTGCCATATCTACCACCCTGCTGAGATTGTTGGTTCCATTACTATCGAGCCCTCAAGTTTAACCAGCCCGTCACCATGACGCAACTTCCACGCGGATCACGACATGCCTAAGGCACTGGTCACCGGGGTGACCGGCCAGGACGGCTCCTACCTCGCCGAGCTCCTGCTCTCCAAGGGCTACGAGGTGGCCGGGATGGTGCGCCGCACCAGCCACCATAGCTACGAGCGGATCGAGCACCTGCTGGACCGGGTCCAGATCGTCGCCGCCGACCTGCTGGACCAGCACTCGTTGACCCAGGTGCTGCAGGAAACCCGGCCCGACGAGGTCTACAACCTCGCCGCCCAGAGCTATGTCCCCACCTCCTGGACCCAGCCGGTGCTGACCGGCGAGTTCACGGCCCTGGGGGTTACCCGGATCCTGGAAGCCATCCGGCTGGTGCATCCCACAGCGCGGTTCTACCAGGCCAGCAGCTCGGAGATGTTCGGCCGGGTGGTGGAGACGCCCCAGAACGAGCAGACCCGGTTCTATCCCAGGTCGCCCTACGGCGTCGCCAAGGCCTATGGGCACTGGATCACGGTCAACTACCGGGAGAGCTACGGCCTCTACGCCGTGAGTGGCATCCTCTTCAATCACGAATCGCCCCGGCGCGGGATCGAGTTCGTGACCCGCAAGGTCACCGACGGCGTTGCCCGCATCAAGCTGGGGCTCGCCAGGGAACTTCGCCTCGGCAACCTCGACGCCCGCAGGGACTGGGGCTTCGCCGGTGACTACGTGGACGCGATGTGGCGGATGCTGCAGCAGCCCGAGGCCGAGGATTACGTGATTGGCACAGGCACCACCCACAGCGTGCAGGAACTGGTGCAGGCGGCCTTCAGCCACGTGGGACTGGACTGGGAAAAGCACGTGGTGGTGGATCCGCGGTTCATTCGCCCCGCCGAGGTGGACGTCCTGCAGGCCGACCCGTCCAAGGCACGCAGCAAGCTGGGCTGGGCACCGACCGTGAGCTTCGAGGAACTCGTTGCCATGATGGTGGACGCCGACCTCGCAAGGCTCCAGCGAGGCGGCTGAGCCGATGCGTGTCCTGGTCACCGGCGCTGATGGCTTCGTGGGCCGCTTTCTCCTCAGGCATCTCCTGCGGAGCGGACACGAACTCATCGGTGCGGTGCGGCCGGGCTCCGACGCGGCACACGGGTGGCTTACCGACGCGGAATATCGCGCGGTGCGCTGGGTCGACATGGAGCTGCAGGACCAGGCCAGTGTCGAGCAGCTCTTCACCATGCCGGTGGATGCCGTGGTGCACCTCGCGGCGGTTGCATCCGGTAGCGAGGCGCGGAAGGATCCGGGACACGCGTGGGCCGTCAACGCCGCGGGCACGGCGCGGCTGCTCGAGGCGGCGGCCTCGGCCCATGATGCTGGCACTGCCGACCCACTCGTGCTCGTGGTCTCGAGCGCCGAGGTGTACGGTCCGGGACAGGGGCGCCGGGTGGAGGACGCACCAATGGTGCCGGTCTCGCCCTATGCGGCAAGCAAGGCCGGCGCCGAAATCTCTGCTGGTGAAGTGGGGCGTCGCACCGGTCTGCGCGTCATTGTGGCGCGTCCCTTCCAGCACACCGGGCCCGGGCAGATCGAGCGGTACGTGGTGCCGGCCTTCGCGCGACGGCTTCGCAGGGCGAAGCTGGACGGTGCGCACCGGGTGACCGTGGGCAACCTTGAGCCAGTGCGGGACATCTCGGATGTGCGGGATGTGGTGGCCGCGTATGCGGCGCTGCTGGAGCGGGGCGAGCCGGGCCAGGTGTACAATGTGTGCCG
>CBINCZ010000497.1:0-1936 GCA_966249295.1 uncultured Gemmatimonadales bacterium | reverse complement strand
AAAACCGACGAGCAGCGATCCCGCCATGATCACCGCACCCATGATGATGAGCAGCATCCGATGAAGGAGGATCCCGCCGACCAGGAGCGCCACGCCGTCGAACGCCAGCAAGGCCGCCGCCGCGATGGTGAGCGCGCGCAGGCCGGCGGCGCGCGACATGCTCAGCGCACCGGGCGCCGGCGGCGCGGCAGGATGATCAGGTTGGCGTTGGGCACGATGCCAGCTTCCTTCAGCGAGCCCGCCTCGTTGAGCAATTCGGCGCCACGAAACTTTACCATGTAGCTGCCCGGATCGGCTCGTACATGTGCCCGCGCCAGCGCCTCGCGCTTGAGCGTCGCCACCGACTGGGTCGGTTCCACCGCCATGGGGATTTCCTCCCACACGTCGTTGACCCGGACGCGGAGCGGCAGCGGTTCCCCGCTCATGCCGGCACCTCCGGCCCTGGCAGCGTGGACAGGAAACGATCAAGCGGCTGGTCGAAGAAAAGCGTGGATGCGCGGATGCGGGATGCGGCGCCCTCAGGGAAGACCGCGATGGTGATCTCCTCGCCGCCCTGCCCACGGAACACCATCCAGGTATCGCCACCCTTTTCGGGATAGGCGGCCTGCTGGGGCACCCGCTCGGCGAAGAACTGTCGGGCACGCGCGAAGATTTCGGCAGCGTCGAGGGTGGTGGTCTTTTCGTAGATCATGGTGTCCCCAATATAACGTTACGACGCGATCCGCTCCCGCACCCACGCCGCCACCTGGTCGCCCGCGACCCGCACCTGCTGCATGCTGTCACGCTCCCTGATGGTGACGGTGCTGTCCGACAGCGTGTCGGTATCCACGGTGACGCAGAACGGTGTCCCCGCTTCGTCCTGGCGCCGGTAGCGGCGGCCGATGGCGCCGCTGTCGTCGTAGAAGGCATTCACATGGCCGCGGACATCGCGATAGATGCGATCGGCCACCTCAGGCATGCCGTCCTTCTTCATGAGCGGCAGCACCGCCACCTTGATGGGTGCCACCGCCGGCGAAAAGCCCAGGACCACGCGGGTCTCACCCTCCACCTGCTCCTCGCGATATGCGTCCACCAGGACCGTCAGCGTGACGCGATCGGCACCGGCCGAGGTTTCCACAATGTAGGGCAGGTAGCGCTCGTTGGCGGGCTGGTCGAAGTACTCCAGCTTCTTGCCGGAGTATTCCTGGTGCCGCTTCAGGTCGAAATCAGTGCGATTATGGATGCCCTCGATCTCGTTCCAGCCGAAGGGGAATTCATACTCGATGTCATAGGCGGCCTTGGCATAGTGCGCCAGTTCACCCGGGCCATGTTCGTGCCAGCGGAGCCGCCGTGTATCCAGGCCAAGGCCCTGGTGCCACTCCATGCGCCATTCGCGCCAGCGCTCGAACCATTCGCCATCCGTGCCCGGCTTCACGAAAAACTGCATTTCCATCTGCTCGAATTCGCGAGTCCGGAAGATGAAGTTCCCGGGCGTGATCTCGTTCCGGAATGCCTTGCCAATCTGCGCGATACCGAATGGCACCTTCTGGCGCGAGGCCTGGAGCACGTTCAGGTAGTTGACGTAGATCCCCTGCGCCGTCTCGGGCCGCAGGTAGATGACGGCCGCCTGCTCCTCCACGGGCCCCATGAACGTCTTGAACATGAGGTTGAAGAGCCGGGGCTCGGTGAGGTCGCATGTGGTGTGCTCGCCCGGGTGCTTGCTCGGCTTCTGGGGACAGGACGCCGACGACAGCTGGTCGGCGCGGAAGCGCGCCTTGCAGAAACGGCAGTCCACCAGCGGATCGGTAAAGCCGGCGACGTGGCCCGACGCTTCCCAGACCTTCGGGTGCATGAGGATCGCGGCATCGATGCCCTCGATGTCGTCCCGGGCATGCACCATGGCACGCCACCAGCGATCCTTCACGTTCTTCTTGAGCTCCACGCCCAGCGGGCCGTA
>CBINCZ010000496.1:0-1945 GCA_966249295.1 uncultured Gemmatimonadales bacterium | reverse complement strand
CGGCCACCTTGCGGCCCCACTCGTACGCCTTGTCGCGATGGATGATGACGCTGAACGCGTCAATCTGGTCGCCATTGATCAGCATGTCGAGCTTCACCAGGTCGGCCTCGCGGTAGCCCGACATCTCGTAGTCGAGCGACGCGTAGCCCTTGCTCAGCGACTTGAGCCGGTCGTAGAAGTCGAGCACGATCTCGCCCAGCGGGAACTCGAAATCGAACTCCACCCGCGACGTATCAATGTAGTGCATCCCGTTGTACACGCCCCGGCGTTCCTGCCCCAGCTTCATGATGCCGCCGATGTACTCGGCGGGGGCCATGATGCGGGCCTTCACGTACGGCTCCTCGATCCGGCTGATCTCGGACGGGTCGGGGAGCTCGGTCGGGTTCTCGAGCACCTGCATGGTGCCGTCGGTCCGGTAGACGTGGTATTCCACCGTGGGGACGGTGGTGATCAGGTTGAGGTCGAACTCCCGCTCCAGCCGCTCCTGCACGATGTCGAGGTGCAGCAGCCCCAGGAACCCGCAGCGAAAGCCGAAGCCGAGCGCGGTGGATGACTCGGGCTGATACTGGAGCGACGCATCGTTGAGCCGGAGCCGCTCCAGCGCATCGCGCAGTGATTCATACTGGTCCGAGTCGGTAGGGTAGATGCCGGCAAAGACCATGGACTTGACGTCCCGGTAGCCGGGAAGCAGCGTGGTCGCCCGGCGCTTTGCATCGAGCACCGTGTCGCCCACGCGGGCATCGCGCACGTCGCGGAGACTCGCCGCCAGGTATCCCACCTCGCCCGCCTCGAGCTTGTCGGTGCGTCGCTGGCCGAGCTGCATGTAGCCCACCTCATCCACCACATGCGTGTCCTCGGGATGCGACCCGAAGGCGATGGTCATGCCTGGCTCAATGGTCCCGTCCACGACCCGGATGCTGGGAATGGCGCCGCGGTAGCGGTCGAAGTAGGAATCGAAGACCAGGGCGCGCAGCGGCGCCTCGGGGTCGCCGGTGGGTGGCGGGATCCGGCGGACGATCTCCTCCAGGAGTGCCGGCACACCGGTGCCTTCCTTGGCCGACACCGCCAGGATCTCATCCCGCTTCGAGCCGATCAGGTCCATGATCTCCTGGGCTCGCCGCTCCGGCTCGGCGCCCGGCAGGTCGATCTTGTTGAGCACCGGGATGATTTCGAGCCCGGCATCCATGGCGAGGAAGAGATTGGAGAGCGTCTGGGCCTGGATGCCCTGGGACGCATCCACCACCAGCAGCGCCCCCTCGCACGCGGCCAGCGAGCGCGAGACTTCGTAGGTGAAATCCACATGGCCGGGGGTGTCGATCAGGTTGAGCTCGTAGTCCTCACCGTCGGCCGCCCGGTAGTTCATGCGGACGGCGTTCAGCTTGATGGTGATGCCGCGCTCGCGCTCCAGGTCCATGGTGTCGAGCAGCTGTTCCCGCATCTGGCGCTTTTCCACGGCGCCGGTCGCCTCGATCAGTCGGTCGGCGAGGGTGCTCTTGCCGTGATCGATGTGTGCCACAATGCAGAAATTCCGGATACGGGCCTGTCGCATGGCGGGAATATAAGAGGGCGGGAAGTCCCACGACGGCACTATCTTCCGCGCCATGACCGGCCAGCCCTCGCGCCGCTCGGCGGTGCTCCTGATGCTCCTGGTGGTGCTGATCTGGGGCCTCAACGTGACCGTCACCAAGTGGACGCTCGCCGAGTTCACGCCCCTCTCATTTACGGCCATCCGGTTCGCGCTGGCGTCGGCGCTGCTCATGCTGGTGCTCTACCGGCGGGAGGGCTCGCTCCGCCTCCCGCCCGGCACATTCTGGCCAGTGCTGGGCCTCGGCCTGATCGGGAACTCCATCTACCAGCTCGGCTTCATCTTCGGCCTGGCGCACACCACGGCTACCAACAGCGGCCTGGTGCTGGCCAGCATGCCGGTCATGGTGGCGGGTCTTGG
>CBINCZ010000495.1:0-1966 GCA_966249295.1 uncultured Gemmatimonadales bacterium | reverse complement strand
CCTGTCCGACCTCCTGCTCGCCCTGCCAACCTGCTCGCCCTAAGCCATATTCAACAATGACCGTCTCTCTCATAACTGGCACCGGCATGGCGGTCCCCGACCGCGTGGTCACCAACGACGACCTTGCGCGGGTGATGGACACGAGCGACCAGTGGATCCGTGAGCGCACCGGCATCGCCGAGCGGCGGTGGGTGACGGAAGGACAGACCGGCGTCGAGCTGGGGCTGGCCGCAAGCCGCGCGGCGTTGGCGAGCGCGGGGCTCTCCGCCGGCGACCTCGATGCGATCGTCTATGCCACCTGCTCACCGGATCACTTTGCGCCCGGCAACGGGGTGTTCCTGCAGCAAGCCCTCGGTGCTGGCAACATTCCCGCTCTGGATGTCCGGGCCCAGTGCAGTGGATTCATCTACGGGCTGTCGGTGGCGGATGCGTGGATCCGGAGCGGGATGTATCGCACCGTGCTGGTGGTGGGGCAGGAGATCCAGAGTACCGGGCTGGATGTCTCCTCGGAGGGCCGCAACACTGCCGTGATCTTTGCGGATGGTGCCGGTGCCGTGGTGCTCACCGCCTCCGACGATCCTGCCCGCGGTATTCTCGGTTTTGATCTCCACAGTGACGGCGGCAACGCCGAGAAGCTCTGGGTGGATGCACCAGGTTCGATGTATCACCCGCGAGTGAATGTGGAGCAGCTGGAGCGAGGCCAGCACTTCCTGCGGATGGAAGGACGCGAGGTATTCCGTCATGCCGTGGTCCGGATGCCAGAATCGGTGACTACGCTCCTCGACCGCCTCGACCTCTCGACTTCTGATCTTTCCTTGCTGATCCCCCACCAGGCCAACCTTCGGATTTCAGAGGCGGTGCAGAAGTCGCTGGGGCTCAGCGATACGCAGGTGTACAACAACATCGAGCGCTACGGCAACACCACCGCGGCAACGATCCCCATCGCCCTGGACGAATGCGTGCGGGCCGGGCGGATCAAGCCGGGAGACCTTGTGGTCTTCACGGCCTTCGGGTCAGGGTTCATGTGGGGGAGTGTGGCGGTGAGATGGTGAGGAAGGCGGGAAGAGTGGGAAGACGGGAAGGCGGGAAGTGCCCATTTCTCAAGACCTTCCCGTCTTCCCGTCTTCCCGCCTTCCCGGCTGAAACCTCCCCTCCGCTCGTTCCGTAGTGCAACACTGATGGCTGTAGAACCCGAAACTGGAAGGACCCCATGCTAGGCACATTCCTGACCGTCGGCACCATCCTGCTCGCCATCTTTGGCTACGTGGTGAGCCGGAATTTCGTGCGCAACCGGCTTCGCTTCGTGGATGCCGTGCGGTCGCCGCTGGCGCCGCTGGCGGCTGGCATCCTCGCTTTCTTTATCGCCTGGCCGATCAGCATCCTGCCCTTCGTTGGCGTCGGTACCGCCGTGGCGTTCGCGTTCGGCTGCGCCTTCGGCACGGCGAGCGGGGTCAAGGCGCTCCGGCGCGGCGAGTACAACGAGCGGCAGATCCGGGCGTAACGAACCCACCCTCATCCGAATCTCGCCGGTCAATTGCAGGGGCGCGCCGCGGCGCGCCCCTACCGAGCCGGGCCGGAAATGAATTTCATTCAGCATCGGCGTGGGCCGCCCCTACCCGTGTCGGTGTAAATTCCCAGCCATGCCAACCATCACCTGCACACGTTGCGGCCAGGTCCGCGACCAGATGGCCTTCCAGCCCTTCCAGAACGAGCTGGGCAAGCGGGCCTATAACGAAATCTGCACCGTCTGCTGGGGCGAATGGCTCAAGCAGCAGCAGGCGCTCATCAATCACTACGGGTTGAACCTGCGGGACGCGGAGGCAAAGAAGTTTCTGTTTGGGGAGATGGAGGGGTTTTTGTGGGGCGGTTAGGCCGTTGGACGGCTAGACGGCTAGACGGCTAGACGGCTAGAACTCGAGGGTAAGATCCAGCCGCCCAGCCCTCTAGCCGTCTAGCCGTCTACCAC
>CBINCZ010000494.1:0-1992 GCA_966249295.1 uncultured Gemmatimonadales bacterium | reverse complement strand
GTCCGCAGAGTACCGATGGCCATCCGATGGCCGCATCAGGTGTATCAAGGGAATTCGGATCCGATCCGAAGCCGGGATCGTCGCGCGCGACGATGCCGTATATCGGCGTGGTCCAGCCGCCATAGTTGTCCCCGGGACGAGCCTTGCGGATCCAGGGATAAAAGCCGCGTGCACCGCCGCTGCTGAACGCACCATCACCGACGCCGGGATCGTCCTCCACCCAGTGGCCGACCGAATAATGCCAGCTTTCGCCGGAATCCCGCAGGGCTATCAGGGTGCTGAAAAACCCGCTGCTTTGATACAATTGGCCATCTTTACGGCTAAACGAACGCACCATGCGCGGTGATGATCTTCGGCAGGATCCACTGTTCAGCTATGTCTCGGTCGAAGAGCGGGTTCCCGCGGCACATCCGCTGCGCAAGCTGCGGGTGGTGGTGAACGCGATCCTGGCGTCGATGAGCGAGCAGTTTGCGCCCTTGTACTCGGACGTCGGGCGGCCGTCCATCCCGCCCGAGAAGCTCTTCCGGGCGTTGCTGCTGCAGATCCTTTACACGGTACGCAGCGAGCGCCAGCTGATGGAACAGATGGACTACAACCTGCTGTTCCGCTGGTTTGTGGGTTTGTCGATGGACGACAAGGTGTGGGACGCCTCGACTTTTTCGGCCAACCGCGAGCGACTGTTGAACCAGGCCATGGCGCGCGAGTTCTTCTCCCGTGTGCTGGCTCTGGCGCAATGGAAGGGGCTGACCTCGGACGAGCACTTCAGCGTCGATGGCACGCTGATCCAGGCGTGGGCCTCGCACAAGAGCTTCAGGCGCAAGGACGGCAGCGACGAGCCGCCCAAGTCCGGCGGACGCAACGCCGAGGCCGACTTCAAGGGCGAGAAGCGCAGCAATGCGACGCATGCCTCGAGGACCGATCCGGATGCAAAGCTGTACCGGAAGAGCGATGCCGCGCCCGCGGTGCTCGGCTATCTGGCGCACGGCCTGATGGAGAATCGCAGCGGCCTGATCGTTGACGTGGAGACGACGCCTGCCACGGGAACTGCCGAGCGCGATGCCGCGATAACGATGCTGGCGCGTACCGCACGCAAGGCTGGCGCCACCGTCGGTGGCGACAAGGGTTACGACACCAGGGACTTCGTCGTCCGCACCCGCGCACACGGAGTGCGTCCTCATGTTGCCCAGAACACGACCAACCGCCGCAGCGCGATCGATGCGCGTACCACCCGGCATGCCGGCTACGCGGTCAGCCTGCGCAAACGCAAACAGATCGAGGAAGCGTTCGGCTGGATCAAGACGATCGGCGGCATGCGCAAGACCCGCTTCGTCGGGCAGGCGCGCGTCGCCGCCCAGTCGCTATTCACCTTCGCCGCCTATAACCTCGTGCGCCTCGGCAGCCTGCTTGGCTGGCGCCGGGCGGCGCCTGCGTAGGAGAGTCACGCCCGCGAAGAGCGAAATCACCATTGGAGCCGGGAAACAGGGTCGATCCACAGCAACGAACCCTGCGAAAAGCGCATCAACACCGCACATCAACGTGGCAAACGGCGCGTAGCATCAAAAAGGATACTGTCACGCGGCCTTTTCGGTGATTTTCAGCACCCTGCTAGAGCCATCCCGCTTCCGTGGACGACAATAACATCGTCCCGCCGGTCGCCGTCGATATCGGATACCCGGAGTGTTTCCGGCAAGTCGTCACTTGCAAGGTAAATCGCGTCATCGAAGCCTCCAGTGCCGTCTGCATGGAAAATCATCACGCAGGACGACGGTGGGTTGTCACCGCCCGTTGCAATGATGTCGGCACGACCGTCGCCGTCCACATCACCGAGACCAACTCCAGCCGCTGACACCCAAGGCCGTTCCGGGCAAGTGGTAGGAAGCAGCTGCGTTTGCGCAAGGGTCCCCGCACCGGTATTGCGATATAGGCGGATGTACTCTGTTCCCTGGCCACTGCTTACGACGACGTCCACAAGACCATCGCCATCAATGTCAC
>CBINCZ010000493.1:0-1992 GCA_966249295.1 uncultured Gemmatimonadales bacterium | reverse complement strand
TCATCCTGTGCCGCGCCCTGCTGCGGAGCAGGCTCGGCCAGTACTGGCTCGCCACCCACCCTTCGGTCATTGACCGCGTTACCACCCACGGCGAGTGGCGCTGGATTCCGCGCGGCGCCGACTCGGTGCGCGCTTATGTGGCCTATCCCGAGCGCTCCGACCGGGCACCGGCCATCATCGTCATCCATGAGATTTTCGGCCTCACCGACTGGGAACCGACCGTCGCCGACAAGCTGGCGGGACGCGGCTACGTGGCCATCGTGCCGGACCTGCTCTCGCGCCGGTTCGGGATGACTCCGGCCGACCCGGACTCGGGACGGAAGCTGGTGGCCCAGCTCAATCCCGACAGCATCACGGCCGACTTGAACGCCACATACGACTGGCTCAACCAGCAGCCGGCGGTGCGGCCCGACGACATCGCGACCATCGGCTTCTGCTGGGGCGGCGGGCAGAGCTTCCGCTATGCCACCAACAACCCGAAGCTGCAGGCGGTCGTGGTCTGCTATGGGCCTGCCCCCGACAGCGCCGGCCTCGCCCGCATCAAGGCGCCGGTGCTCGGCATCTACGGCGAGAAGGATGCACGGATCAATCAGGACCTGCCGCGCGTGGAAGATTTCATGCGCAGCAGCGGCAAGCGGTATGTTGCCGAAGTGTACCAGGGCACCGGGCACGGTTTCCTGAAGCCGGGAAGGATGGGTTCGGATGGACCGGCGGTAGATCGCGCCTGGACCCGGATCCTCAACTTCTATCGCGAGAACCTGGGCCACTGATCGCACACGTCGTGCTGTTCCAGTTCCGGCCTGAGACCAGTCCGGACCAGATCGTGGCCCTGCGTGAAGGATTGCTCCACCTGCGCGGGGCCATTCCGGCAATCCGGCACCTGAGTTTCGGGCCCAACCTCGCGCCCGGCGCCGACGAATGGCCCTGGGTGCTGGTGGTGCATGTGGATGACATGACCGCGCTCAAGCGCTACGCCGAGCATCCGGCGCATCGCAAGGTGGTGGAGGAACTGCTGACGCCCATTCGGCTGGGGAGACTGGCGGTGGATGTGGAGATGGGAGATGGGGAGAGCTGAGGAATCAGGAAAGCTCGAAAGCCACGAAGGCACGAAGGGAGTCGTGAGTCGTGAGTCATGAGTCTCGGGCTTTCGGACCCCGCGTCCCGCGTCCGGTGTCCCGCGTCTTTCTTCGTGCTTTCGTGTCTTCGTGTGCGGCCGTACTGCTGTTCGGCTGCACCCTCCCGCCCATGCGTGGCAAGGCTGAGGTCGGCAAGGACCCCTATGCCGTGGTCGCCGCGGACGGGAATGGCGGCGGTGATCTCTACGCCGTAATCGGCGCGGGCAACGAAGTGGTGCAGCTCACCTGGACGCCGGTCCGCGAGTATGCTCCGGCGCTCTCGCCCGACGGCGGCATGCTGGCCTTCCTGCGCCAGCCTCGCACCGGTGCCCCGACCATCTGGATCCTCAACCTGCTCAACTCCGGCGAACGGGCGCTCCCGCTTCCCGATTCGGTTTCCCAGACTCTCACCCGGGTGGCCTGGTCGCCCGACAGCCGCACGGTCTACGCCGAGAGCGAGACGGCGCTGTGGCGCTGGCCGGCGCCGCCGGCCAAGCCCGTGGCTGAGCTGGTGCCTCCCGCCGAGCGGGCCCAGGCCGACAGCGCCCTGGGCGTTCAGCTGGGGAGCCCCGCCTTTGCCAGCGTGGTTTCCTGCGATACGGCCGGCAGTACCTTCTGCGTCCAGACCCCGGACGGCCGGCGTCAGCCCCTCGGAACCGGCGCCTCGGCGCCCACGGCGTGGGGCGCGGACTCGGTCGCCTGGATCCGGAACGACGCCATCGAGGTCCGCCCCCTCAAGGGCGGCGCCGCCCGGCTGGTGAAGCTGGAAGGGCGGGAGGGGCTGTCGGCGGTGACGTACTTTGAAGGGAGTAGGGATTAGGGGTTAGGGGTTAGGGATTAGGGGTCAGGGATTGGGGATTAGTGGTTAGGGGTTAGG
>CBINCZ010000492.1:0-1994 GCA_966249295.1 uncultured Gemmatimonadales bacterium | reverse complement strand
TCATGACCTTGAGCATGGTCTGCCGGCGCTGCTCGATGGCCTGGATCATCCAGTTGGCGCTGTTCATCTTGGATGCGATGAACTCGCGGTTCTCCGGCGTCATCTTGCGCTTGTCGCGGGCAATCTCCTGATAGGAGCGGCTGAGCCTCAGCCGGGGCACGCCCGAATCATTCAGGAAGACGCGGTATTGTCCGTCGATCTTCTCCACCACCAGGTCGGGGATGATGTAGCTCTCGCCGCGGTCGGAATACTTGAGGCCCGGCTTGGGATCGTACTTGGCGAGCCCGTCGGCGGCCGCCTGCACCGCCTGCGGCTCCACGCCAAAGCGCTTGGCCAGGTCGTTCCAGCGATGCGCAATCAGGTCCGGAAAGGCCTCCGACACCAGCCGGAAGGTGAGTGACTCGGTGTCACCCTGCTCTTTCATCTGCAGCACGAGGCATTCCTGCAGGTCACGCGCGCCTACACCCGGCGGGTCGAGCCGCTGCACGATAGCCAGCATCTCCTCGACTTCGGGCATGCTATAGAGCGCCGACGCCGGGATTTCGATGGGCGCGTCCTCGGCGAAATCGTCCTGCTCGCGGGCTTCTTCCTGGAAGTGGCTCTCGACCAGGTGATTGACCGAGCCAAGGATCTCCTCGAGCGACGCCGCGAGGTAGCCATCCTCGCTGATGTTGCCGAGAAATTCCTCGCTCAGGAGCCGCTGGCGGGGCGTGAGCTCGAGCATCTGGAGCTGCTCGCGCAGGTGATCGCTCAGGTCGCGGGTCTCGACCGTCACCGGCTCGAGGTACTCGGTGGACTCGAACTGCTCCTTGGCCCCGCCCACCTCAAAGCCGTTGAGCAGGATCTCTTCCCAGTCCACCTCGTCTTCCTTCTGCTGCTGCTCGCGCTCCTGCTCGGCCGGCTTCTCCTCGCTGTTTTCGTCCTCTTCCGGCTCCAGCAGCTCCAGGAACGGATTCGACAGCAGCTCCTGCTTGAGGTGCTGCTGCAGGTCCATCATGGGCATGTACAGCATGTCCATGGCCTGGTAGAGCCGCGGATTGACCCGCAGCTCCTGCCGCAGCCCCGCAGTCTGCTGCAGCCCTGTCTTCATGCCACCGCCTCCAGGCGGGCGCGCAGGCGCGCCGTCAGTGTGGGGCCGAGATAGCGCTGGGCCACCCGGTCATTGTAGACCAGGTCCCGGACGGTGCCGGCTGCCTGGACCTTGCCGTCAACCATGATGTAGGCGCGATCCACGATGTCGAGCGTCTGTTCCACGTTGTGATCCGTAATGAGGACGCCGATGCCGCGATGCCGGAGGCCCGCGACGATAGTCTGAATGTCGTGCACGGCGATCGGGTCGACGCCGGCAAACGGCTCGTCCAGCAGCATGAACTTGGGCTCGGTCACCAGCGCACGCGTGATCTCGAGCCGGCGCCGCTCGCCACCCGAGAGCGAGTAGGCCTTGGCACGACGCAGGTGGCGGATGGAGAGCTCATCCAGTACCCGTTCCAGCTCCTGCTCCCGGGCCTTCGCGTTGAGGCCGCGCACCTCGAGAATGGCGCGGATGTTGTCCTCAACGGTCATCCGCCGGAAAATGGACGGCTCCTGCGCCAGGTAGCCGAGGCCATGTCGCGCGCGCTGGTACATGGGCATGGTGGTGATATCCTGCCCGTCCAGCAACACTTGTCCCGATTCAGGGCGCACCAGCCCGGTGATCAGGTAGAACGTCGTGGTCTTGCCCGCGCCATTGGGACCCAGCAGGCCGACAATCTCTCCCTGGCTCACCCGCACGTGGACCTGGTCCACCACTCGGCGGTGCCGGTAACTCTTGGAGAGGTCCTTCCCCTCCAGCACGCTGGCCGGCCCGGTCCGGACGGCGCGCTTGGGTGCGCGCAGGCTCTCCCTCGAAATCCAGCACAATGAAATCCTTCCCGGTGTAGAGAACCTGACCGAGGTGATAGTCGCCGTGAACACGCGTGCGCACCGCCTCGATGCGCGTGTTCAAGAGCTCTCCC
>CBINCZ010000491.1:0-2001 GCA_966249295.1 uncultured Gemmatimonadales bacterium | reverse complement strand
CCCACAGCAACGGCACCGGGAAATCCTGCGCGCGATAGAGCCGGACGAGGCGCCATCCCCGAGGCGCCAGAGCCACGGCCAACACACTCAGGAACCTTTCCGCCGTGGCCCGGCCCCGGTACGTCCGCCACCGCAGGACGTGCCGCTCCACCTTCACGCTCAGAGGGTGCACTTGGCCCATACGATCTTCCCGCCTTCCGCGATCGGCCGGGTTCCCCAGTCGTGGACTAGTTGCGACACCAGCAGCAGGCCCCGGCCCGAGGTCGCCTCGAAGTCCTCTGGGCCGATCACCGGCAGCCCGTCCCCCTGGTCCCACACCTCGATCACCGCCACGTCCGGGCGGACATCGCGGAAGACACGGACGATGATCTGACCCTCGCCGTGCCGCCAGGCGTTGGTCACCAGCTCGCACACCACCAGACGCGCCATGAAGTCGTCCGTGGATCCCCACTCCCGGAACAGCGCGGCAAGGAAATCCCTCGCCAGCGCCGGTGCGTTTTTGTCGGGATCGAGGAGAAGAGTCGGGATTTCTGGGGCAGGTGCGGACATATCGCTACGACCTTCGGAACGCCTTCGATTACTTCGCGTACAAGCGTGCTCGCTTTGAGCTACGCTCGCTACGTTCCGGAATCGTCCGCAACAAACGGGAGAGGTCATGCTCGCGCGAGAGTCGCTCGACCCGTCAAGATCAATCTGGCACTTCACAGCGTTCCACCTGCGGCGCTATCGCAAAGCGCACGGGATGTCGGGGCAGGCTCTCGGTGACCTGCTGGACTGTGACCGTTCGACTGTTTCCCGGTACGAGTCCAACACGCTCAAGCTCAAGCCGGAGCACGCGGAGATCATTGACCGCGTGTGGAACACGGGTGGCATGTTCACGGCCCTGGTCGGGTTCGCCGAGCGAGCGGACGAGGGTAACTGGCTGGTGGAACTTGCCGAGATGGAGGCTCGTGCATCAAGGATCAGGATGTGGGAGTCATCGGTCATCCCGGGGCTGTTCCAGACGCCGGACTACGCACGTGCCGCACTGAGCGCCGGAACTGCGGAGGATCTTGAAGCGACCCTTGAGAGGCGACTGGCACGGCAGGCCACCGTCTTCGGCAAGCCCAAACCGCCGAGATTGATGGCCTTTCTCGGTTGGGCGGCGGTGTCGCAGATCGTGGGAGGCCCGGACGTCATGCGCGGCCAACTTGCCCGCTTGATCGAGTTGACCGAGCTTCCCTTCATCAGCATCCGGATAGTGGAGAACAGTGCGGGTGCGCATCCGGGACTAGACGGCCCTTTCGTACTCCTCACGGTCGGAGACCGGGATCTCGCGTACACCGAAGCGGCGACCCGCGGCCGCTTCCTCATGGACCCCTTCGACGTACAAGAAGTGGCAGTAAGGTACGACTTAGTGGGCGACATAGCCGCCCCGATCGGCCCAAGTCGGGCCTTCCTAGAGGCCGAACTGGAGAAGTACACATGACCCAGTGGCGCAAGTCGAGCCGCAGCGGTACAGGCGGCCAGTCCAACTGCGTGGAGGTCGCGGACCTCTCCGGCGACGTGGGCGTGCGAGACAGCAAGGACCCGAGCGGCCCCCGCATCACGCTCCCGGCCGAGCGCTTCCGCCGGCTGGTCGCCGACATCAAGAGCGGAGAGCACGACCTGCCCTGACGGCAGGACCGCGTAGGTTACGCACCTCCCTCCGAGAAAGCCCCCGAGCCGCCAGCGAGCTGTGGTGATCTCGGACTTCCTTGACCTGGCAGACCTTGTGCGCAACCGGGTCTAAGCTCCAGGACCACCGCAGACCTCGAGGAACTCGCACGCGTCCTGGTGGAACTCTGGAGCAGAGCGCTTCCGGCAGACATGTCGCGAGACTTCATCAGGAAGGTGGCCGAAGAACGATGGACCTGAAGAACGCCAGATGGCGCAAGGCCAAGCGAAGCCTGAGCAACGGCGGAGAGTGCGTCGAGCTGGCGGACGTGGCCGGTGCGGTGGCGGTGCGGGACAGCAAGGACC
>CBINCZ010000490.1:0-2004 GCA_966249295.1 uncultured Gemmatimonadales bacterium | reverse complement strand
AAGAGCAGCCGCGGCACCGGCCGCACCGCACACCGCCGCCACCAGCAGCAGGGTGAGCGCCACGCCACTCCTCCCGCCGAGTCGCCGGCGGAGTACGAGAGCCAGTGCGGCGATGGCCAGGCACCACGCGCCCATCGGCGCCGCTGGCGCCACGACCATCGCCGCCATCCAGGCGGCAATACCCGCCGCCGGATTCCACGCCCCGGCCAGCGCTGCAAGCCAGAGCACCAGCACGCCGAGGGGAAGGAAGAGCGTTTCCCAGCCGGGCAACGCATCGCCGACGAGCGGATGGCCGATCCGCAGCAGCAAAGCCACGCCCACGAGCGCGAAGGCGCTGCCCGGCAACCACCGTCGTAGAGCGATCGGCCCGGCAAAGAGTCCCGCGGCCACAATGAGCCAGGGCGCCAGCATGACCTGGGCAGCCGGGCTCATCGGGATGTCGGGAAAGGCGCCCACGCCGAGTCCTACCGGACCGGCGATCACCCGGAGGTAGTACCCCACTACCAGCAGCAGCGGCACTGCGAGGAGCGGAAGCAGCGGCAATCGGCCGACGGCGCCAAGCCGGCGGAATCCGGCGTGACCCGCGATGGCCGCGACAATTGCGCCGGCCAGCATCAGCAGCACGTGAGGTGCGGCGACACTGAGAAGCATGCCTAGCGCGGCGATGGCAAGCCAGGGTGTGGCGCCGCCGTCCACCGGCGGCCGCCGTTGGCCCCAGAGCGCTCGGCAGAAGCGGCGCGCGAAGTCGTGCCAGCCGGCACGTCCGTGGAGCTGAAGCGCGAGGATCCCGATCCCGACGGCGACGAGCACGACGGCGAGCGTCACCGGCCAGCTGCCCGATCGCATCAGGTCGGTGGATGCGTCGGCCGACATGACGAGTCCGGCGAGCAGGAGCAGGGCCAGGGCCCATTGCCGGATAGTGGAGACATGCCGAAGCGCACCCGGCAGTGCACTGGCGGCCGCGAGGAGGCCGCTGGCCGCCAGCCCGCCGTCCACGCCTCGAACGCCCGGTGCCAGCGGCAGCAGGAGGTCCATCGTGAGGATCGAGTCGGGGCTGATCTGCAGCGCCACCCGGGCACTGGCGGTGCCAAATGCGAGCGCAAGGATGCCGGCGCCAAGCAGGCGCGCCGGGCGGCCACCCGCGAGCGCCGCGGCAGCGGCGAGCAGCACCAGGCCAGGAACTTCAGGTGGGATCACCATCGAGGAGGAACAATAGCGCAGCCGGAAGGCCCGGAAAACAATCGCGCCTCCCGGCGGTGGGAGGCGCGAGGGTCCTGCCTGTCTGCCGGAAGCCGGTCAGCGCATTCGCCGACGGCGCACCAGGGACGCGCCGCCCATGCCGGCGAGTCCCGTGGCGAGCAGTCCCATGGTCACCGGCTCCGGCGCGGTCGTGCCCGGAAGTGTCGGGTCCGGATCACTCAGCGTCGGCGGCAGCGGGGCTGGCTCGCCATTGGGTCCGCCGTCCTGCGGCGGAATGAACGGATTGGATGGATCGTCCGACGGATTGAACGTCACACCGGGCGGACTGAACGGCGGATCGGTCGGGCTGCTGCTGCCCAGCATCGGGCTGTCCCCGCCGCTGAACACGAAGTACCCGGCCAGTCCCAGTGCGCCGCCGGCGGCAGCCAGCAGCGTCACCGGCGCCTTGGTGCTGTCGCTCTGGGCCTTGTCCTGGGTCTGGCTCAGCAGGGCGGCGAACACGTTGTGCGAATAGGTGCCGTCCGGCACCACGGTAACCCCATAACTCTCGGCTCGGGCCGGTTGCACCACGAGAACGAGGGCAAGACCAGCCAGGGCCACCAGCAGACGGACACGCATCAGACACTCGGTGTTGGAGGATGCCGATGCAGATGGCAACCACCGGGCCAAAGCGTCAGCTGCGTGTCAAATCATTGCAGAGAAAGCACTTGGGCAGGAAATGCGCGGGATCAGGCTCATCACCGGAATCGGCTACCGCTGTATCATCGCCACGGCAACCGGCCCGCAGCGCTGCGGGCATCTACC
>CBINCZ010000489.1:0-2011 GCA_966249295.1 uncultured Gemmatimonadales bacterium | reverse complement strand
AGCCCCGGGAAGGACATTCAATGAGAACGCAATCTCTGTTCATCGTGTCCGTGCTTCTCCTCGCCGCCTGCGCCACGAAGAAGGAAACGGCCCAGAAGCCGACCCAGCGCCAGGTGGACAGCGCCATCGGCAATTCGAACTTGCCAGGCGCGCAGGGTGTGAAGGGAGCGATGCGGGTGGCGGATTCGGCGGCGGCGAGGCAGGCGAGGTTGGATTCTATCGGGAGCTGAGGGCTGAGAGCTAAGAGCTGAGAGCCAAGGGCTGAGCACCCAGCTCTCAGCTCTCAGCTCTCCGCCCCCAGCGCCTCCCCCATCTCAAAATCATAGAGCGTCAACCGCCGCAGCTGGTAATGCGCCAGCCAGTGCTGGCGGAGCGCCTGCAGGTACTGCACGATCGCCTGGTCTTTCTCCGACGGCGCAATGTAGAGATTGTCGATCGCGATCTTCCCGATCACATACCGGTTGTACGCCACCTCGAACCGCTTGGCCGCGACGGTGTCGGCCTTGGCGCTGAGCGCCAGCGCGCGGCGGGTCTGCTCCACCTGCAATGCCGCGAACCGCGCCTCCATGGCAATCTGGTCCAGCGTGGCCTCGCGGGAATCTTCCGCCTGCTGCAACTGGGCCTCGGCGGCCGCGATCCGGTTGTGCCGGCTACCCCACTGGATCAGCGGAATCTGCACGGACACGCTCACGCTCCGCGCCTCGAGCAGGTTCTGGTACGCCGCGCTGAACTCGGGCGCCGTGGCATTGTAGCCGATCGCCGCCTGCACCGTGGCCCCGAATCCGTTCTCGAGCCTGGCCTCCGTCACCCGGCGCTTTGCCACCAGCTCCTGCAGCTCCGTGTTGCTCACGTCGGAGACGTTGCGCAGCGCCTGGGCCGCGGCCACCGCCGAATCCGCCACATATGCCGGGGCCTCGCCCGGGACCGCGAGCGTGATCGGCGTGCCGGGAGGGAGGTTGAGCGCCAGCCGCAGCGCCGCTTCCGCCCGCTCGTAGTCGAGCCGGGCGCCGTCGAGCGACGTGCGCGAGCGCAGCAGCGCCAGCTCGCTCTGCAGCAGGTCGTTCTCGCCGATCTTCCCGACCTCGTACCGTCCCTTGTTCAGGGTGTAGAGCGTGTCGTTGATGGCGACGTTGGTCTGGGCATTCTGCAGCCCCATCTGCGCCGTGTAGAGATCGAAGAACAGGTTGGTGACCCGGAGCGCCACGTCGTCCCGCGCCTCGAGATACTCCCGCTCCGCCAGCTCGCTGCGGACCGGCTGCTCCTTCCGGTCCAGCGCGAACGTGTTGGGGCGGAAGATGTCCTGCCGGATGCCCAGCGATACCGGCGTGGACGACCAGCTGCGGAGCGAGCGGTCTCCGCTCAGCTGCAGCCGCTGGAGGGAGCTGGTGACGAAGACGTTGCCGCCGGTGGGCAGGCGCTGGGACAGCGTGGCACTCAGCTCCGATTCGGTCTGGTTCTGCGCGCGAAACAGGGTCGAGCCGTCGGGTTGCAGCACCGGCACGATGGCGTGGTTATACCTGGGCAGCGTGCCCGTAAGCGACAGCTGGGGCATGTACTGAGCCCAGAACGCGTTGTCACTATAGCGGGCCGCCTCGAGCGACGCGCGAGCACCCCGGGCCGTGTGGCCCTGCTCCTGGGCCAGCTCGATGGCGCGCTGGAGTGTCATCGGTTCCTGCGCCACCAGCGGGACCATCGGCGCGGCCAGGAGCCCCGCAAGCACCACCGCAATTCGACCATGCATGTGCATCACTCGTACCGGAGACATTCGACGGGATCCTGGCGCGCCGCCCGGTAGGCAGGCACGATGCCGAAACCGACACCGACCGCGAACGAGACGCCGAAGGCCACGAAGATGGAAATGAAGGACACCAGCGTCTTGATGCCGGCGAAGTGCTGGATGAGGGCGCTGAGGATCATGCCGAGCAGGATGCCGGCCACGCCGCCGGCGACGCTGATCATCACCGCCTCGCTCAGGAACTGCATGAGCACGTCCCGCTGGGTGGCGCCGAGA
>CBINCZ010000488.1:0-2019 GCA_966249295.1 uncultured Gemmatimonadales bacterium | reverse complement strand
GGCATGCGCCTGGGCAGCGGCTTCGATCTGATCCGCCAGGTCAAGGCCGATCCGCTGCTTCAAAACATCCCGTTCATCTTCAACTCGTCCACGTACCAGGATCCGGCGACGCAGGCCTTCGGCCTCCATCTGGGGGCTGCGCGCTTCCTGCTGCGACCCATGGAGCCCTCGGTCCTGCTCGCTGAGATCCAGGCTTGCCTGAAGCAGCGCATCAAGAGCGGGTGAGGCGGGTGAGGGCAGGGCTGTGCGGCAAAATCGCCCGCAGCAAGGAGGTACGCATGGCCGTCATCACCGCACCGATGTTCCGCATGCCGGGGGCCGCTGCATGCTGACGCGGCGCCGGGCCTTGGGGCACTTGGCTTGGCCGCTTGCGGCGCTCGCCGGCTGTGCCGGCAAAGAGCGCCAGTGGCAGCCGGTCGCTCGCGGCGAGCTGCTCACGCCCCGGGCGGCCATTACCGGTGGGCGCGCTGTGGGGGCGGGGAACACGGCGACCCCGGGCGGCGAACGTCTCAGGTTGGAGCGGCCGGTGGCTGTCGCCGCGCGGGGCGATGTGCTCGTGATTGCCGATGCCGGGGCCCGCACGCTGTGGCGCTACGACCGCAAGCGCGATACGCTGCAACCCCTGGCGCCCTTCACGATCGGCGCAGACGGCCGGGCCTCGATGCAGCTCGATCCGGACATGCGCACCTGGCTGGCCTTGCCGGCAGAGCAGGCGGTGGACCAGTTCGACGCCCAGGGCCGGCTCTTGCGGCGCTGGCGCAGCGACGCAGAGATGCCCTTCCCGGTGGCGGTGCTGTGGCGCGAGGAAGAGGGCGACGCGGTAGTCGCCGATGGGACGACCTTCCAGATCGTTTCGCTCGATCGGCGTGGCTCGGTACAACGCATGCCCATGGCCGAGGCGCTCCCGCTGCGGAGCGTCGCCGACCTGGCGCAGGGACCGCGCGGCCTGTACGTGCTGGACCGCGTGGCGCAGCAGATCGTGACGGTGGGTTCGAAGGGCGAGCCCGGCGAAACCATCGGCCACGGCTACCTCGTGATGCCCCGTGCGCTCGCGGCGGACGGCAAGGGCCGCGTCTACGTGGCCGACGAGCTCGACCAGCGCATCTATGTTTTCCGCGGTCCCAAGCTCATCGGCCGGGCGAGGGGCAGCTTCGGTCGCATCGAGTCGATGGCGCTGGACGGCGACATGCTCTACGTGGCCGACAGCCTGCTGGGGCGTGTGCATGCGCTGCAGGTGGTGCCAGCGTCACAGGAGGAAGAGCAGATGCGGTGAAGAGAGTTGGCCGAGATTCAGGAAATTTCTTCCTTACGCCGCCTTCCCCACCTTGCTCTAAGCCACTCTTGAGCCCGAACCGGATGCGCGTGCTCATCGGCTCCACGGCCCGTTCCGAATCCATTAGGTTCAAGCACGCTCATATCGCTCCATGATGAGGGCTAGCGCCCGGCATCACCCGTCGCGCACACAACGGGATCGCCCTTTGGCGATAGCCCGCGTCAACCGGAGAAGGAATCTGTGCTGTCAAACCAGCATCGATTGTTGGGCCAAGATACCCGCCATCGCGCCCTGCGATGACGCCACGGTGACCGAGGGCAAGAAGGGCGTGGCGAGGTCGCCGGCGGCGTAGATGCCGGGCATGGTGGTTTGGCGGCGCTCGTCGACCTTGAGGGCGATGCCGACGGGCGTATCCACCGTGGCGAGGCCCAGCGATTCATGCAGGCTTGCGGACGGCTTGTTGCGCGGATGGGCGAACAGGACGTCGACCGCGATGTTATGGCCGGTATCGAGATTGACGGTGGCGATATGACCCTTTTGATGGGCGATCTCGACGATCCGCCCATCGACGACAGGGATCTTGCGGCGCACCAGATCGGCCTGGATATCGGCCGGAATGTCGTGACCATCGGCGAAGACCGTCAACTTGTCGGTCCAATCGTGGAACAGCCTGGCAGACTGGTACGAGTGCGGGCCGGACCAGACGAGGCCCCAATGCCGGCCGGCGACTTCAAAGCCGTCGCAAT
>CBINCZ010000487.1:0-2026 GCA_966249295.1 uncultured Gemmatimonadales bacterium | reverse complement strand
CGTGGCGCTGGCGGCCGCGCACAAGATTGCCCGCGCCAAGTGGTCGGGCGTGGTGATCCGCTTTGCCGAGGCGGCGGTAGGCTTCCTGCCGCTCTCGCTGGTGATCCTGGTGCTCATCTTCCTGTTCGGCTACGACGCCGTGTTCGGGCCGATGCAGGCCCAGATCCCGTCGCTGTCGCCAGGCAAGGCGCTCTGGCTCTCCAAGGGGTTCATGTTCGGCCGCATGTTCTTCGGCACCCTGATCCTCACCTGGATCGGCTGGCGGATGATCAAGCACGACATGATGCCCGACGTGCAGCAGGCCCGGGAGCTGGTGGCGGGGGGCCGTCGTTCGCTCTACGAGAAGTGGAGCCGGGAGTTTGACGGCTCGGCGGAAGCGCGGCTTCGCAACGATGTCCAGATCAGCAAGTTCGCGGGCATTTACCTGGTGCTCTATGCCATCGTCATGACCTTCGTCGCCTTCGACGCGGTCATGGCGCTGCAGCCGCACTGGTACTCCAACCTGTTCGGCGGCTACTACTTCATGGGCGCCTTCCTCGAGGCGCACATGCTGCTGGCCCTGCTGTCGATGTACGGTGCCCGGAACCTCGGCATTGCCGACCTGGTCTCGCCCAAGCAGCGCCACGACTTGGGCAAGCTGTGCTTCGGCTTCACCGTGTTCTGGGGCTATCTCATGTGGGCCCAGTTCCTGGTCATCTGGTACGGCAACATGCCGGAAGAGACCGGGTTCGTCTTCGCGCGTCTGTGGGGCCACTGGCTGCCGATCGGCGAGATGGTCTTCATCGGGCTCTTCCTCATCCCGTTCATCGGGCTCCTGGGCGTGCTGCCCAAGAAGCTGCCGGTGACCCTGGGGCTCTTCGCCTCGGTCAGCCTGGTGGCGTTCTGGCTGGAGCGTTACGTGCTGGTGGCGCCGTCCGTGTCGCCGTTGCCGGGCCCCGCGTTCGGCGTGCCCGACCTGGCGCCGACGTTCCTGCTGCTCGGGCTCTTCCTGCTCACCTACGCGCTCTTTGCCCGGACGTTCCCCATGGTCTCACCCCGGCTCGCCGAGATCACCATCAATCGGGAGCTCGGCCACCATACGGTGGAGGTGTATGATCATGAGGATAAGGATGAGGACTATGTACACGAGTCGTAGGTCGTAAGTCAAAGGTCGTATGAGAAAGGGGTCCCGGGATAAGTCCCGAGACCCCTTCATTCTTGCCTACGACTTACGACCTACGACTATCTATTAGCCGCATTCAATCGACGAATCATCGCCCGCAGGGAATCCGCCGGGACCGAGGGTGATGCCTGAATGGCCAGCATCCGGTCGCCGTGACGCATGGCCATGGTGCCGTCCGAGACGGCCGTGGAATCGCCCATGGTGGGCCACGGTGACTTGCCCTCGCTGCGCTGTGACGCCAGCAGGCGGGTGACATCGGTGGCCGGGCCTTCGATGGTGTGGATGAGCTGGCCCGACCGCAGCTGCTGCGCCACGATCATGGTGGGCTGGCCGCTCGAGTCACGCGGGGCCGCCGCCACCTGCACCTCAACGACCGGAAGTCCCCGGATCCTTGGCACCTCGCCCCGTTCCCGCTTGGCGTTGTCCCAGGAGAGCGTCCGCCACATCCCGCCGCTGGTGAGGCCAAAATCCGTCGACGGCAGGCTGCCCGACGAGAGCCGGGATCCCACCGGCTCGCTGGGCGAGTAGGCGGTCACACTGCTGTCGCTGTCCATCGGAGCGGAACGTTCCTCGATCACCTGCTGCTGCGTGCTGGGAGGAGTGACCGCCGACTGCGATGCCCGGGTCACCGATGGCCGGACTTCCCTGGGTGCCTGGGACGCCGCCTCCGGTGTCTGCACGGCGAGCTGCTGCACCGGCCCGGTATCGTCGAGGGCCGGCTGCGTTGCCACTGGCGCTGGTGCGGTTGGCGCCCGGTGCATGAGTCCCTGCCCGGCGAAGCCAAGGCCCAGCGCGGCCGCGATCCTGGCAGCCCAGACCCCGGCCGGGCCCAGCCGGATGCGTCCGCGGCCGCGCGGGGCCGCC
>CBINCZ010000486.1:0-2036 GCA_966249295.1 uncultured Gemmatimonadales bacterium | reverse complement strand
ACACCGCGCCGATCGGGAATCTCGGGATGCGCACACAGGCGACGCGCCACGACGACCTCACGTTCCACCTCCACGGTGCGGGGAGTGCGGCCACGCACGGCCACCGTCACGCCCCGGGGCGGGCCGCTGTCATTGGTGCGGCTCACGATCAGTGATGCATCGTGTTCGCGCGCGATGCTGGCCAGCCGGACGGTGATGGCGTGTGGCAGGACGGGACCGCCGTCCAGGATCACGATGGGAAAGGCGCCACTCCGGAGTAGCAGCTCGCTGCACCAGGCGGCGCGGGCGGGATCAGGAGGGCGGATGACCCAGAGGCCGTCGTCATCCGCCCGGCGCGTCAGGTGCGCCCAGTCCCGAGGGTTGAGGGTGCGCTCGGCGTCGATATAGGCCACCAGCAGCTCCTGCCGGATGGCGCCTTCCACCAGGCGGCGGAGCAGTGTGGTGCGGCCGGAGCCGGCCGGCCCCGTGATCTCGGTGATGAGCCCCCTGGGCAGGGTGCCGCCCAAGGCGTGGTCCAGCGGAGCCCAGCCGGTGGCTACCCCGTCCGGCTGGGCCGGCGGGGGCGTGACCTGGGCGAGTTCCTGGCGCAGTTCAGCGAGCGACATGTTGACCCCGAAGAAAAACCGAATATCGGGGACAACATACAGCGGCTGCTGGCTACTGGCTACTGGCTGCCAGCGACCAGCGACCAGCAGCCAGCAGCCAGCAGCCAGCGACCTCCTAAGGCGCTACCACCACGCTATCCACAAAGAAATCCGTTGCACCGAAGCAGTTGGTAGGAAGGCCGCGGTGCTCCTCGTAGAAGAGCAGCACCCGCTTGCCCACAGCCGGCCGCAGCGTGGCGACCAGGTCCTTGTCGCGCACGCTGAAGTGCCAGGTCTCGGGTGGCACGCCGGGCGCCGAGGTGATCAGCAGCTCGCCCTCGTGGGTCTTGCAGAGCCAGCCCCGGTCCTCGAACTCCCGCAGGTACCCCGCCTTGCTCCCCTTGGAGTAGGCGTAGTTGGCCATGATGGTGGTGTAGATGGCGAAGCCCAGCACGAGGACGAGGAGAATGCTGAGCCAGATCAGCTCGAGCTTCCGCTTGAGCCGGCGGCGGCGCTCCGCCTTGACGTCATCGGTGGAAGGAGAAGGTTCCTCGATGGGCTCGGGCGAGGGCGGCGGGGACTCCGGTGGCGGTGTCGTCATGCGACAATCATACCCTTACCCCGCCACCTCGGCGATACTGGGGATGATCCGGTCGGGCGTGATGCCGCTCGCCTCCACGACCTCCCGACTGAACTTGCCGGTTTGCACCAGCCAGGCCTGCATCCCGGCCGCCTGGGCTCCGCCCACGTCGGAGCGGATGTCGTCACCCACCATGATCACGTTGGCCGCGGTCACGCCGTCACCGAAGGACGTCAGTACCTGGCGATAGAACTCGGCGCTCGGCTTGCCGGCCAGCACCGATTCCCGTCCCGTGACATACTCGAGGGCGGCAACGTAGCCGCCGCAGTCCATGGTGAGCTTGACGCCGTCGTGCCAGTAGCGGTCGCGCGAGAGCGCCAGGAACTCGGCGCCCGCCATCAGGTGGGTGAACGCCTCCTGAAGGAATGCGTCGGTCCACTCCCGGCCAAGGTCGCCCAGGACAATGGCGTCCACCGGACCGGACGCGGCCGACCCGGAAGTGCCGCCCACGAGGGTGAAGTCGGCGAGATCTTCCAGCGCCTCCCGCGGCACGAACGGTGCTACCCTGCGGGCACCGGCCCGGGCCAGCCAGGATGCGCCGGCGCGCGTGGCAGTGAAGATTTCCTCCGGGGCCACGTCGAGGCCGTAGCGCGCCAGGCGTTCGCCGATGAGACGCCGGGACCGGCTGGTGGTGTTGGAGACGCAACGGAACGGAATCCCGGCGCGTCTCAAGGCAGTGAGCACCTCGGCCGCACCGGGAATGGCGGCATCACCCTGATAGAGGGTGCCGTCCAGATCGAAACACCATGCCCTTGGAGCAGTCACGTGCGGGTTATTCCTGTTGTTGCCGTCATCCTTGCCGGATCACTCAC
>CBINCZ010000485.1:0-2044 GCA_966249295.1 uncultured Gemmatimonadales bacterium | reverse complement strand
GGGCAGGATGGGCAGGATGGGCAGGATGGGCAGGATGGGCAGGCCGAAGCTAACCTCGCATCACCCGCCCATCTCGCCCATCCTGCCCATCCTGCCCATCCTGAAAACTCACCTCTACCCGCATCCCGTCCTTCGCCACCCGCACTGCCGGAAATACCTCCGCTGCCTCGGCCACCAATTCCGGCGCCTCCCGCGAGTAGCGCGGGCTGATATGGGTCAAGATCAGCTCCCGCACCCCGGCCATCCGCGCAATTTCCGCCGCCTCGCGGGCGGTGGAATGGCCCGTCTCCACCGCCCGGGCCCGCTCATCACTCGAGAACGTCGCCTCATGAATGAGCAGGTCGGCACCGTGCGCCACCGCACGCACCGCGTCGCAGGGGCGGGTGTCACCGCTGTACACCACCGTCCGCCCCGTCCGTGTGGGGCCGACCAGTTCGGCCGGATGGATGACGCGCCCGTCCTCCAGCGTCACCGACTCGCCCTTGTGGATCCGGCCCCAGAGCGGCCCCTCGGGGATGCCAAGGTCGCGCGCCTTCGCCGGATCGAACCGACCCAGCCGCTCATGCTCCACCAGCGCCCAGCCAATGGTGTCGGCCCGGTGGATCGTCTCGAAGGTGACGAGGTCGTAATCCTTGCGTGACAGCGTGTCGCCCGGCCGCACCTCGACGATCTCGACTGGAAACTTGTTCCGCTCGATTCCCATGGAGATGATGCCGCCCAGAACCCGTTCCGCACCCTTCGGCCCGTAGAGCGTCACCGGTTCGGTGCGGTCCATCAGTCCCATGGTGCGGAGCAGTCCCGTGACACCCAGGACATGGTCGGCATGAAAGTGGGTAAAGAAGATTTCCCGGAACGAGAAGCTCGCCCCGTAGCGCATCATCTGCCGCTGGGTCCCCTCGCCGCAGTCGAACAGCAGCGTCTCCCCCTCGCGCTGCAGCGCGAGGGCCGAGACGTTGCGCTCGATGGACGGGCACGCGGCACCGGTACCGAGGAAGGTGAGGGAGAGAGACATGGGCTGGGCGGCTAGACGGCTGGTGGGCTGGACGGCTGGAGGGCTGGTCGCCCAACCGCGCTTGCTGGCCGGAGCGTTGTGGCGCAAGCAGAAATCGACCGAACGATCGCGGTCGGACTGCAAGGTTGCTTCGCGCGCCATCGGCGCGCTCGCAATGACAACGCCTGGCGAGCCGCGCTCGCCGACAAACTAGCCGTCCAGCCGTCCAGCCGTCCAGCCGCCATCAGAAGATCTTCACCGTGATGGGAATCTTGCCCGGATTCGCCTTGATCGCCTGCATCACCGAATCAAGCTGCGCAGTCATCTTCGTGAGATTGTTGTAGAGCGTGCTGTCCTTGGCCAGCTTGCCGAAGGTCCCCTTCCCCGCCTGCACGTCGGTGAGGATGGCGTTCAGCTTGTCGCCTGTCGCGGTCAGGTTCTTCGACATCGCCGACAGGTTCTGCACCAGGCTGTCACTCCCCGCCAGCGCGCGCTGCAGCCCGGGGTTGGCCAGCGTCGAGTCGAGCCGGGCGCCCAATCGGCGGAACTCGGTCATGGTGCGTGTCAGCTCTGCCGACGGGCCCTTGTTGGGGTCGCCGTACAGCGCCATCGTCTGCTGCGCCGCGTCCAGCGTCTTCTGCAGGCTCGCCATGGTGGCGCGGAGCTGCTTCGTCATTTCCGGATCCACCAGCGACTGCACCGCCGCCATGACGCTGTCAGCCCGCGCCGCCAGCTTGCCCGCGATGTCGGTGAACCCCGCCTCGCTCGAGCCGATGATGGTATCCCCCTTGCCCAGCGGCACGCTGGCCGTCCCCGGCGTCAGGTCCACCGCCGCGTCACCCGCCGCGAGGCTCAGCGTGATGATCTTGGCGCTCGCGTCCTTCTTCATCTGGACCTTGGGGTCCACCGCCACGTTCACGATCACCTTGCCGGGCTGCATGAACTCGATGCTCTGCACCTTGCCCAGCTCGTAGCCGGAAATCTTGACGGCCGACGCTTCCTTCAGGTTGCCGATGTTGGCGAACTGGATGTGGATCAGGTCGCCGGCGTTGA
>CBINCZ010000484.1:0-2061 GCA_966249295.1 uncultured Gemmatimonadales bacterium | reverse complement strand
GGAGCGACTGCCAGGTCAGTGCGCCAGACGCTACGTCCCGGCCGCCGATGGTCAGCACCAGGACCAGGCCCAGGCCGGTCACCGCCTCGAACAGGAAGCGGGAGGTGGCCCGGGCACGGGTCGATGTGTGCATGTACTCGCGGTAGGCTTCGGCGTTCGTGGTCGCGGCGCCAAGGACGCGGGCTTCTCCCCGGTTGGCCTTGATCAGCCGGATGGCGCCCGCGATCTCGATGAAGCTAGTCGACAGTGCCGAGATGGCTTCCCGCTGCCGGACTGCGGCCTGGATGAGCCGGCGGCCGTACCATTGCGCCGGCAAGAGGCCCAGCGGGCCAAGGACGAACCCGATCGCGGCGAGCTTCGGGCTCATGAGGAAGGCGACCACAATCAGGCCCGCGAGGCGCGAGCCGTGCATGAACAATTCGCCGATGGCGAGCGTGATATTGCGGAGGCTCTTGAGGTCGTGATAGGCCGCGAGGACAATGTCCTCCTGGCGGTTCTTGTCGAAGAAGCGCACCGACAGCGTGAGCAGCTTGCTCAGCACCCGCTTGATCGCCGCAATCTCGACCGAGTCGGCCAGGCGCGCCGACAGCATCTCGCTGGCGCTGCTGCCGCCCGCACGGAGCAGCCAGATGGCGTAGATCACCGTTGCGCCGAACACGAGGCTCTGGATCGTGGCGTGCCCAGCGCTGCTGAATCCCATCAGGATGTCGCGAAGGGCGAGCAGCAGCAGGCCCTGCAGCACACCCTGGCTCAGCGTGGCCACCACCATGCCGGCGGCGAGGCCCGGGCGCTCCAGCATGAGCTTGGCGCCGGTGACGAGGGCCTGGCGGACCCCGTCCCCCTGGTTGGGCCTGGACTCAGGCCGTGCCATGCAGCATCGCCGGCGCAGGGTGCTGGCGCGGGCCTGCGCTCTCGCTGTGCGGTGCATGTGCCGGCGCGTGTGCCGGCGCACCCACGGCCGCCACACCAAGCGCCGGCCGCTCTGCCACGATCTCGTGGAGCATCAGGAGCAGCAGCTCGTCAGGCAGGTGCGCCTGCGCCGCTTCCACCAGGGCTGCGACCAGCTGCGCCACGTTGGCGGGCAGGTGCGCGTTGGTGGCCCGGAGCACTTTCGGGTGCGCGGTGGGCTCCACGCTTTCCCCGGTGAAGAGGATCTCTTCTGCCAGCCGCTCGCCCGGCCGGATGCCCGAGTAACGGATCTCGATGTCCACGTTGGGCTCGAGGCCTGAGAGACGGATCATGTCCATCGCGAGGTCGGCAATGCGAACCTGTTCACCCATGTCCAGCATGAAGACATTGCCTGGTCGCCCGAGCGCCCCGGCCTGCAGCACCAGTTGCGTGGCCTCCGGGATCGTCATGAAGTAGCGCCGCATGTCCGGGTGGGTCACGGTGACTGGTCCGCCGGCTTGGATCTGGCGCAGGAAGGCCGGTACCACGCTGCCGCGACTGCCCAGGACGTTCCCGAACCGCACCGCGACGAATTCGCGACCGTGCAGGGTCCCGGCCTGCTGCACAATCATTTCGGCGACCCGCTTCGTGGCGCCCATGACGCTGCAGGGTCGCACGGCCTTGTCGCTCGAGATCAGGACAAACCGCTCAACGTTTGAATCCAGCGCCGCCTGCACCAGGCTGGCGGTTCCCTCGACGTTGTTGAGGATTGCCTCCGCCACGTTGCATTCCATCATGGGGACGTGCTTGTGCGCCGCGGCATGGAACACCACCTCGGGCCGATGGCGCTCCAGGAGCTGGCGCACAAGCGGCCGGTCGCGCACGTCCGCGATGAGCGGGACGGTCTCGAGCTCCGGGAAGGCCTCACGCAGGGCCACCTGGATTTCATAGATCGAGTTCTCACCGTGGCCCAGGAGCAGGAGGCGCCTGGGGTCCAGTCGGGCCAGCTGCCTGCACAGCTCGCTGCCGATCGAGCCACCGGCGCCCGTGACCAGGATGGTTCGCCCCTTGACCGTGGCGCGCACGGCCTCAAGATCGGTGTGCACCGGCTCCCGCCGGAGCAGGTCCTGGATCTCGACCTTGCGCAGGGAGGAGACGCTCACCCGTTCCGAG
>CBINCZ010000483.1:0-2061 GCA_966249295.1 uncultured Gemmatimonadales bacterium | reverse complement strand
CTGTTCGGACGCTGACCATGTCGCTCGTCAACTTCACGACCCGCGAGATCACCTGCAAGATCGTCTACTACGGGCCGGGCCGGTCCGGCAAGACGACCAACCTGCAGTACGTCTTCGGCCGGGTGCCGGAGTCGCGGCGCGGGCGCATGGTCTCCCTGGCCACCCACGGCGACCGCACGCTCTTCTTCGACTTCCTGCCCATTGACCTGGGATCCATCAGCGGCTTCACCACCCGTTTCCAGCTCTACACCGTGCCGGGCCAGAGCTACTACAACTCGACCCGCAAGCTGGTCCTGCAAGGATCCGACGGCGTGGTGTTCGTGGCCGACAGCCAGGCCGCACGCTTCGATGAAAACCTGGAGAGTCTCCAGAACCTGCAGGAAAACCTGCTGGAACAGGGCGTGGACATCCGCCAGCTGCCGGTGGTCATGCAGTACAACAAGCAGGACCTCCCGTCCGACCTGGTCCTCTCACGGGAAGCGCTCGACGACGCGCTGAACTTTCGCGATGTGCAGAGCTTCGCAGCCGATGCGCTGCACGGCAGCGGCGTCTTCGAGACGCTCAAGGGCATTTCCGAGCAGGTGCTGCGACGGCTCGCCGCCGGGAGCGTGGCGGGATGACCGCTGAACTGCCGCCGCAGTTCCGCTTCGAGGAGCTAGTGGTCGGAGCGTCCAACCGCCTTGCCGTGACGGCAGCGCGCGCGGTGGCGGAATCACCCGGCACGGTCTACAACCCCCTCTTTGTCTACTCGCGGCCGGGCCTTGGCAAGACCCACCTGCTCGCCGCCGTTGGCCATGCCGCGCGCGCCATCGACGACCAGCTGGTGGCCGAGTATCTCACCCTCGACGAATTCGTGGAGGCGGTTCACGCGGCAATAGCGGCGGGGAAGGGAGACGCCTACCGTCGCCGCTTCCTGGATGTGCACCTGCTGCTGCTCGACAATGTCCAGTTCCTGGCCGGAAAACGGGAGATGCAGGCCGAGCTCCTGCGGGTGAGCGACGCCATGCAGGCCGCCGGGAAACAGATCGTGCTCGCCAGCGATCGTCCGCCGGGAGACATCCCGTCGCTCGATGAGCGGCTCGCCCGGCGGTTCGGTGGTGGCCTGGTGGTGGACATCGGGAGCCCGGACTTCGAGACCCGGGCTGCCATCCTGCGCCGGCGTGCCGAGCAGCGCCAGCTCAAGCTGGCGCCCGGAGTCATCGAGGCCATGGCCGAGCCGGAGCTGGAGAGCGTGCGGGAGTTGCTGGGGGTGCTGAACCGGATCATCGCACTGCAGGCCGTGAGTGACGCGCCGGTGACGCCCGACGAGGCACGCGCGGCGGCAGTACAGGCGGGAGTGACGGTGCGTGCCAGTGCGGTCCCGGTCGCCACGCCGGAGCCCGCCGCCGTGCCATCCGGCGGCGCAGTGGACGAGTTCACCGATTTTCTTCAGGACGTCATGGCTACCGTGAGCGAGCAGGTGGAGTCATGGCGCAGCCGGATCGCCGAGGCCATGCTGCGGTGGGAAGGCGAGGGGTACACGGTGAGTCGCCTGGCCGCGCTCCTGGAGCAGGAGCTGTCACACGACCCGGCATCCGAGCTCGCCGCGTTCGAGGCCGATGTTGCGCGGCTCAGCCAGCTGCGCAGCGAGATCGCGGCGCTGGCCCCTGACCTCGCGGAGTCTCCCGCGTTTCGCGATCCGGACCAGCTCGCCGCCGCCGAAGCCCTGCGCGAGCAGGCGGAGGCGGGCAGCGAACCGCTTCCCGGCCCGTCGCCGCACTGGAGCATGGACACGTTCATCGAGGGGCAGGGGAACCGGGTTGCGGTGCGCGCCGCACGCGCCGTGATCGAAGAGCCGGGCACCCGCTACAACCCGCTCGTGATCGTGGGCGCCACCGGGAATGGCAAGACCCACTTTCTCCATGCCATCGGCAACCAGTTGGCCGCGGCGGGGCATGTCGTCGCCTGTGCCAGCGCCCACGCATTCGTGGATGAACTCATCGCATCCATCGAGCAGGATCGGGTGCCGCGCGGGCGAGCGCGCTGGCGCCGTCCCGGCGTGCTGCTGCTCGACGACATCCA
>CBINCZ010000482.1:0-2063 GCA_966249295.1 uncultured Gemmatimonadales bacterium | reverse complement strand
AGTGCCGGTGCCGCTGCCGAGCCAGATTCGCTCGGTGGCCGTGCATGGTGACGGCGTGACATTCTACTCGGGGACGCCATGAGTCATCGCGTGCTGATCGTGGACGACGAGCCCGGTATCCGGCAGGCCGTGAAGCAGGTGCTGGAATACGAGGGCATCGACGTGCGAGCCGCGGGCTCCGGCGGCGAAGCCATCACGGTGTACCCGGAGTTCCGTCCGCATGTGGTCTTCCTCGACGTGAAGATGGCCGGACTGGACGGACTGGAGACACTGAACCGCTTGCGCGACCTCGATCCCGGTGCCGTTATCGTCATGATCTCGGGTCATGGCACGGTGGCAACGGCCGTCGAGGCCACCCGCCGCGGTGCGTTCGATTTCCTCGAGAAGCCGCTTGATTCCGACCGCCTGCTCGTCACGGTGCGCAAGGCCGCGGAACATGCCGACCTGGTCGGCGAAAACCTCCGGCTCCGGGAGGCCGTGGCCCGGCGCTATGCCATGATCGGCAAGAGCCCGGCGCTCGAGGCCACCCGCGACATGATCCAGCGGGTGGGGCCCACCACGGCGCGGGTGCTCATTACCGGCAGCAACGGCACCGGCAAGGAGCTGGTGGCGCGCGCGCTGCACGAGGCATCACCGAGGCGCAACCGTCCCTTCATCGAGGTGAACTGCGCCGCCATCCCGTCGGAACTGATCGAGAGCGAACTCTTCGGGCACATGAAGGGTTCCTTTACCGGCGCCTTCGCGGACCGGGCGGGCAAGTTCGAGCAGGCCGATGGCGGCACCCTGTTCCTCGATGAAGTGGGCGACATGTCACTCGCGGCGCAGGCCAAGCTGCTGCGGGTCCTGCAGGAAGGCGTGGTCACCCGGATCGGGGGCTCCAAGGCGATCCAGGTGGATGTGCGGGTCCTTGCCGCCACCAACAAGGACCTGCAGGAGGAGATCGCCGAGGGACGGTTCCGCGAAGACCTGCTGTACCGGCTGAATGTGGTGGAGATCCACGTTCCGCCGCTCGACGAGCGGCGGGGAGACATTCCCGATCTCGTGGCGCACTTCACCAGCCAGATCGCTGCCGGCACCGGTGCTACAGCCCGCGGGTTCGATGAGGAAGCGGTGCGGCGGCTGCAACGACGGTCCTGGCCTGGCAACGTGCGCGAACTGCGCAACGCGGTTGAACGGCTGTTGATCCTCGCCCCGGGCAAGGAAGTGACGGCGGACGACGTCGAGCGCATCCTGCCGGGCGAAGAGGAGTACGGGAGCGCGACCGGTGAGGCCGGCGGTGCCCACACGTTCGAGAGCTTCAAGCAGGAGGCCGAACGGAACTTCCTGCTGCAGCAACTGCGCGAGCATGACTGGAACGTGAGCGAGACCGCGCGCGAGCTGAAGATGCCACGCTCCAACCTGTACAAGAAGATCGAACGCTACGGGCTTCGCCGGGAGAACACATGAGCGACCAGCCGAGAGACTGGGATCGCGAGATGGCGGAAATCGACAAGGCGATCGCCAGGATGCCCGCACCGCCAAACCAGCCGGCCGGCGTCGCGCGGAGCGCCACGGCCACGACCGCCGGGGCGGCGGCCGCCGCCCCGGCGGCGTTCCCGGTGCGCCGCCGCGATCGTGCCGCGACCTGGCTCTGGATGGTGCTCGGCCTCGTGCTCGCGGCTGCTCTCCCACTCTGGCCCTATGCGGCCGAGTGTGGGGCGGGGCTGTTCGGCTACCTGGCCGTGATCGCCGTGCTGGTGCTCAGCGCGGTCCTCGGGCTGCGCGCAAGCTGGCGTGCTCGGCAGGGCAAGGCCAATGCGCTGGGTATCCTGTTGCTTGTGTGGGGGCTCACGCTTGCGGCGACGGCCGTTCTGCCCCGCATTGGCTACGCCAGGGCCAGTGCCACCTGGATGTGCCCTGCAGCCCCGCCGCCGCAGGGTTAGTTTGCGCTCGGCGTCGAACGTCTCGCGTCGAACGTCCGGCGCTTGACGCTCGACGTTTCCTTCACGACCTACGACCTGCGACTCAAGACTCACATGGCCAAGACTTTCAAGAACTTCATCAACGGCGAATGGACCGATCCA
>CBINCZ010000481.1:0-2068 GCA_966249295.1 uncultured Gemmatimonadales bacterium | reverse complement strand
CGCGCGTCGTGAGTCGTGAGCTCCATCGAGACCCTGATCACCGAATTTTCCCGTCTGCCCGGGATCGGGCGCAAGACGGCGCAGCGGCTCACCTTTCACCTGCTGGCGCAGCAGGCCGGTCAGGCGCGCGCCTTGGCGCGCGCCCTCGATGCCGTGGCCGAGCGCGTGCGTGCCTGTGAGATTTGCGGTAACCTGACCGAGGAACAGCCCTGCGCCATCTGCCGGGATCCCCGGCGCGACGCGGCCCTGCTCTGCGTGGTGGAGGAGCCGTCCGCGGTGCCGGTCATGGAGCGCGCCGATTTCCGGGGCCGGTACCATGTGCTGGGCGGCCGGCTCTCGCCGCTTGACGGCATTGGCCCGGAAGCGCTGCGGATTGATGCGCTCCTGGAGCGTGTCCGGGGCGGCGAAATCCGTGAAGTCATCCTCGCCACCAACCCTTCTATGGAGGGTGAAGTGACGGCCACGTACATCCAGCAGGTGCTCGCCGGCCTTCCCGTCCGGGTCACCCGGCTTGCACGCGGGCTCCCCATGGGTGGCGACCTCGAGTTCGTGGACGGGGTGACGCTGGCCCATGCGCTCACCGCGCGGCAGGAGGTGGGGTGATGCGCTCGCGAGGCGGGGTCTTTGCGGTCGCGGCCGGGGTCGGTATTATCGCCGGCTGGGCGCTGGCGCAGGAGCGCTACGTTCACCACCGGCAGGACCTGTTTCACCAGCGGCCGCTCCGGCGCCTCGCGGCGCTCGGCTACCTGGCCGGCCAGGAGAGCGTCGAGACCGCACGGCTCCTGCGCGACTACGTGGCCTGGGAGCCCCAGCCGCTCCTGCGCCGCCGCGCGGAACGGATCCTCCGCAGACTCGAAGCTTCACTCGCGTAAGGGCGGGCCTGCATGCCGAGCGCTTCAAGCTGGTCATTCAGCGAAGACGATTCACGCAGAATAGATGACATCCTGAAGAGCTTCCTGGGCGACGCCAGCGCGCGGACCGCGCTGATCGTGGATCGCACCGGACAGCTGGTGGCCACCGTGGGCGAACCGGTGCAGTTTGACCCTACCGCCTTCGCCTCACTCACGGCCGCCGACTTCAGCGCCAACGACCAGCTCGCCCGCATGCTGGGCGAGCCCGAGTTCGGAGCGCTGTTTCATCAGGGCGAGCGGGAATCCATGTACCTCGCCGACATCGCCCGGCGGGTCATCCTGGTGGTGCTGTTCGACAACAACACCACCCTTGGCCTGGTCAAGCTGCGGGTGCGCAATGCGGTCACCCAGCTCAATGCGGTGTTCAACGACATGTTCAGCCGCGCCGACCAGGGCGTGGCCTCGCCCAGGGTCGAGACCGGCTTCCTGGGCGATGCGGAAGACGAAATTGACCGGCTTTTCGGGGCCTGAGGGGACACGCCACGCATGTCGATGATCAACTACGCCTCCCGCGAGATCAACTGCAAGCTGGTCTACTACGGGCCGGGCCTCGGCGGCAAGACCACCAACCTCGAATTCGTCTACAACAAGGTGGCACCTGCGGCGCGGGGCAAGATGATTTCCCTCGCCACTGAAACCGAGCGCACCCTCTTCTTCGACTTCCTGCCGGTGGACCTCGGCACTATTCGCGGTTTCAAGGTCAAGTTCCATCTCTACACCGTGCCGGGCCAGGTCTACTACAATGCCTCGCGCAAGCTGATCCTCAAGGGTGTGGATGGCGTGGTGTTTGTCGCCGACAGCCAGCTGGAGCGGATGGAAGCCAACATCGAGGCCATGCAGAATCTCTACGACAACATGTCCCAGCATGGCTACGACCTGACCAAGATTCCCTTCGTGGTGCAGTACAACAAGCGCGACCTCCCCAACGCCTCGCCCATCGAGGAACTGCAGGCGGCGCTCAATCCCGGCTGGCCGGTGGACGATCCTGCCCGCCAGCGCCTGCTGGCCGACTCGGAACACCCGGGGGAGTACCTGGTGTGGCAGCAGGATGGCCAGTGGATCGAGCGGGCCCCCTATTTCGAGGCCGTCGCGGCCACCGGCGAGGGTGTGTTCGACACGCTCAAGGCAATTTCGAAGAGTGTGGTGAAGACCCTGGG
>CBINCZ010000480.1:0-2091 GCA_966249295.1 uncultured Gemmatimonadales bacterium | reverse complement strand
CGAGCGGCACGATGGCGACGATGGCGCTCAAGGCGAGCCCGCACCTTACTTGGCGGCGAACGACGCGGGGCGGTGTTATTGCGGTGAGCGCCTTCGTACTGGTCGTCGCGGCGTTCATGGTGCTGCGCGGGCTCGGTATCGGGCCATGGGGATCGTTGTTCGCCGCGGGTTCGCTCAGCGTGGACGACAGGATCCTCGTCACTGATTTCAGCGCGCCGGCCTCCGACTCGGCGCTCGGCCCCATCCTGGCGGAAGCGGTACGGGCTGGGCTCAATCAGTCGAAGGCGGTCCGGCCCTTGGAGCGGGGCGCCGTCGCGGACATTCTCGAGCAGATGAAGCAGCCGCGGGACAGCAGGCTCGACGCCGCGACCGCACGCGAGGTGGCGACACGCGCCGGCGCGGCGGCGGTGCTGGGCGGACGCCTCGCCCCGGCGGGTACGGGGTTCGTGGTCAGCATGGATCTCACCAGTGCCCATGACGGTAGCACCCTGGCGAGTGTGCAGGGTACCGCCAATGAGCCGGGCGACCTGCTGAAGACCGTAGACAAGCTCACCCGCGAATTGCGGGGCCGAATGGGCGAATCGCTCAAGGCGGTGCAGCAGACCCTGCCGCTGGAGCAGGCCACCACGGCCTCGCTCGAGGCACTCCGGAAGTACACCGCGGCGGTGACGGCCAGCGACGTGGAGGGCGATTACGCAACGGCGGTGCGGCTCGAGCGTGAGGCGCTTGCCCTCGATAGCACCTTCGCGCTGGCCTGGCGGAAGCTGGCCATCTCATTGGCGAGGGGCGCGTTTTCACTGACGGCCGTGGATTCCGCCATGTCGCAGGCAGCGCGCTATGCGGACAAGCTTCCCGATCGGGAGAAGTACCTGGTACTGGGTTCGTACTACTCGGTGGGCCTGCATAGGGATCGTGGCAAGGCTATCGCCAGCTACCGGCTGGCGCTCGCGGCCGACCCGGGCAACTGGGTCTCGGCGAACAATCTCGCCGTACAGTTTCAGTCCGGACGTGAATTCGACAGCGCACAACATTATGCAGCGCGGGCGTATGAGGCCCAGCCCACGGCGGCGGCCAGCCTCTATGCATTGTCGCTGATTTTCGCAGGGCATGCCGATTCTGCCAATCGGGTTCTCCAGCGCGCGGGCGCGGCCGCCAGTCAGGCAGGAATGGACCTCTACGCTCGGTACCTGACGCAGGTCGCGCTCGGCAGAACTGATTCGGCACTGCGGATAGCGCAGACCGCAGCGGAGTCGCCGACTATTCAACTTCGTCTCTCCGGGCTGGGTCTGGCGTCAGGGCTGGAGCAGATGCAGGGGCGGATCAAGGACGCGGACCTGAGCGATTCGGTAGTGTTTCACCTTGGGGCAGAGCGCGGTCGGGTGGCAGATATGACCGGGCTGGTGGACGCCGCTGGGGACATTCTGTATCGTGGCCGCACCGCGGAGGGCCTGCGTAAGCTGGACCGCCTGCTCGCGAGCACCGGGTGGACCAGCGCCGATCCAGCTATACGGCCGTACACCTACGTCGCGGGACTCTACGCGCAGGGCGGCCGGCCCGATATCGCGCAACGACTCCTTACGGAATACCGGGAGACGCCCGGCACAGGCGGGGACGCCGTACAGGCACAGGACACTATCTCAGTCATCCAGGGCGATATCGCCCTGGCCCAGGGGCGCTATGCCGATGCGCTCAAGGCATACCGGGAAGCGCAGGTGCTTTCCGATGGCACGCCCGCCTTCTGCACCGCCTGCGGCGATTTCAACGTGGCGCGCGTGTTCGACCGGATGGGCCAGCATGACTCCGCGCTGGCGCACCTCCAGGCCTATATGGCGGAGCCGCCTGCGCGGCGAGACGACGTGGACTGGTACGCACTCCCCGTCGTCGAAAAGCGACTGGGCGAGCTCTATGACAGCAAGGGCGACACCGCGAACGCGGTCAAGCATTACGGCGCGTTCACCGACCTCTGGAAGAACGCTGACCCCGATCTCCAGCCCGTGGTGCAGACGGTGAAGAAGCGGCTGGGGGAGTTGACGCAGCGCTGAGAGCTGAGAGCTGTGAGCTGTGAGCTGTGAGCTGTGAGCTGTGAGCTGT
>CBINCZ010000479.1:0-2093 GCA_966249295.1 uncultured Gemmatimonadales bacterium | reverse complement strand
TTACCCGGGCCTCATAGGGCGTATACGCAGTCCACGGCTTGCCGGCGCGGCGATCGGCGAGGACAGAATCAAACTTTTCGAAGGTTCGCTCCACGGCGGCCCGCGGCAGCGAGTCCAGTAGTTCGACCGGGTCGCCGGCTATGGTGGTGGACGGCGCGTCGAAGTCTCCCAGCTCCACGGAGCCAGGGATGAAATCGAGGTGATGGGCCGCCATGGCCCTGCGGATCGAGGCCAGCAGGTCGTGCCGGAAGCTGTCGGCCACCGCCTGCCAATGGGTGGCGTCGTGGAGGCCCAGCCGGCGCGCCGCCTCCGCGGCATCGGCAAAGCCGCGCGCGGCCCAGAGGTCCTCCCAGTAGGAATGCTCAGGGTGCGCGGAGTATCCCTCATGGCTGATCGACTCAGGCATGAGGCCGTAGAAGGCGCCGTCGAGTGAATCAACCCACGCGCCTGTCATGCGGCTGTGGCGCAGCGAATCCATGTAGCTCGCAGCCGCCTCGATGCGTGGCCACAGCGTCCGCAAGAGCGCCGTGTCGCCGGTTCGCCGCGCGTAGTCGGTGGCGAGGAAAATGAATTCGCCCTGGCTGTCATTTTCAGGCACGGGATCGGCGCCACGATGATCCACACAGCACGGGATCTTGCCGGTCCGGAACTGGAATGGGGCAAACCACTCCAGGAACTCGCGGACCGGCTCCGTGATCCCAAGCCGCAGGAGCGCGGACGACGTCAGCGCCGCATCCCGGATCCACGAGCGTGAGTACGCACGCGAGCCCGGCTGGATCGCGGCACTGTCGCGATTCACCAGGATGTAGCCCACCGACGCCCGGATGGTCTGCTCCAGCGTAGCTACTGGCCCGGGCCCGTTGAGTTGGAAACCACGAGTGCGATCGGCCCATTGCGAGACGGCCTGTTCCCAGGACGCGGCGACGGCGGCACTGTCGCCCGGCACTCCGCTTCCGGGATGCCATGGAACCGCCAACACCACCGATTGGGCCTGGCCGGCAGCGAGATCGAGGCTGTACGCCAGCACGCCGCTCGCGAGCCCGCGCTCATCCACAACGGTGCGCTGGCCGGGCACGCTGCCGTCCGCCAGGTATCGGCTCACATCACCAGCATCGAAGGAGGAGACGCCAGCCGAGTCGGGCGGCCGGAGCAGGATCACTCGCGTGGAATCGGCGCGGACCGTATCGCCGACAATGGAAAGCTGTCGCACGCGTCCGATGCCGCCGGGCCGGTTCAGGAACTGGGACGGCGGGTTGACCTGGAGCGGGCGAATGGCAAGCAGCAGGCGGAGCTGCCGGCCCACACGACCGCGATTCGCGATCCGGTACTGCAGCATGAGTGTGGAGCTGTCCCGGCTTCCCGTGGTCCAGGTCCGTTGCTCCAGCTGAACCGGCGCGTCGCGCCAAGTCACGATCGGGAGTGGAAGGTCGGCCTGGGCAAGCGAGTCATGCAGGGTGACCTCGTGCCACGTGAGCAGCGAGTCGCGCACCTCAAGGAACGGCTCGATGGAAAACCCGGCGCCGTTCACTTCCACACGGCCGCTCTCCTCAACCAGTGCTTCCTTGCAGTCACCGTCTGCCCCGACCACGGTCCAGAACCCAAGGGACCCGGCGAACGAACGTGGGAATAGACCGGGACGCGCGTCGCGCGCCATCTGCTCGAGCACCCGGTTCGAGTCGGCGCCCACGGCAATGGGTAACAAGGTGATTTCCCGAAGAGCAGGACCGGCAGCGCCGGCCTCGGCACGCAATCGTACCCACCGGGTCTCCTGCGCGCCCGTGAAGAGGTAGTCCAGCAGGCCGTCCGAGCCAGTCACCGAATAGATCTGGTCCCACGTCGCCCCGTCGGCGGAGACATCGATGGCGTACGGTGGCGGCGCGCCGCCCGACCACGACAGCCGCACGGCGCCGAACCCGCGAAGATGCCCCAGATCGATCACGACATTGGCTGGTTTGCCGGCAGGCAGCTGCCAAGATGTGGTACTGTCGCCATCCATGGCGCGTGACGCGCCGGACGAAGCCGGCAGTGAGGTGACCTTGACGGGGTGGATGGGGACGGTCGTATCCACCGGCGGGCGGCTGACGAATGTGAGA
>CBINCZ010000478.1:0-2096 GCA_966249295.1 uncultured Gemmatimonadales bacterium | reverse complement strand
GTGCAGGCCGAGCCGCTCATCACCACGCTGGACAACCAGCAGGCCGACATCCTCGTGGGCGATGAAATCCCGCTCCGTATCGTGGACGCCAACTCGGCGGCAGGGTCGGGCGCAGCGCGGTCCACGGTGCAGTTCAAGGAAACCGGTATCCGCCTGACGGTGACGCCGCACGTGACGTCCAACCGCCAGATCCTGATGAACCTGGCCACCGAGCGCTCGCAGGTGGTGCCGCTCGCGGCCGCCGACCTGGGCTTCTCGATCCAGAAGCAGGCGACCAAGAACCAGCTCCTGGTCAACGATGGCGAGACCAGCGTGATCGGCGGGCTCACCGTGACCACGGTCCAGAAGACCCGCTCGGGCATCCCGCTCCTGTCGGCCTTGCCGCTGGTGGGCAACCTGTTCAGCTTCACCTCCAACGACGAGAACCGCCGCGACCTCATTATCTTGGTCACGCCGCGGATCGTGGACGACGGCGTCTCGACGCCCTGAGCGAGCGACGCCCACTGCAGTCCCACAAGCCCGGCTCATGCCGGGCTTGTGCCTTTGGGAGTGAGGAGCGATGCATCTTCGGTTCATGACTGCCGGTGAGAGCCACGGCCGGGCCCTTGTCACCATCATGGAGGGACTGCCCGCCGGCCTGCCGCTCACCGCGGCAGCGATCGATCACGAGCTGGGCCGCCGCATGCAGGGCTACGGCCGCGGCGCACGAATGAAGATCGAGCAGGACCGGATCGAGTGGCTTTCGGGTCTGCGAGCGGGGGAGACACTGGGCTCACCGCTCGCGATGCTCATCCCCAACCGCGACTGGGCCAACTGGGAAGACGTGATGGCGCACGAGGCGGTGAGCGAGAGCGGCGAACTCCGACGTCGGCGAGTAGCCCGGCCCCGCCCCGGGCATGCCGATCTCTCCGGGGTGCTCAAGTACGACCGCCTGGACGCGCGCGACATCCTCGAGCGCGCCAGCGCTCGGGAGACTGCCGCGCGGGTGGCTGCGGGCGCCGTGGCTCGTCGCCTGCTCGAAGAGTTCGGTATCGAGATCGGCAGTCACGTCGTGTCACTTGGCGGAATCGAGGCGGCCGTTCCCGATCCGCTTCCGTCGCCCATCAACTCGGCCGCCGATCAGTCGCTGGTGCGCTGTCTCGATCCTGAGGCGTCAGCCAGGATGGTGGCACGCATTGACGAGGCCAAGGCGGCCGGCGACACCCTGGGCGGCGAAGTCGAGGTGATTGCGTCGGGCGCGCCGGTGGGGCTGGGCAGCCACGTGAGCTGGGACCGGAAGCTCGACGGCCGGCTCGCCGGCATGCTCATGGCGATTCCGGCGATCAAGGCAGTCGAGATAGGACTTGGCATCACGGCGGCTCGGCGCCCCGGCTCCGAGGTGCACGATCCGATAACCAGGGATGCGCACGCGCCGATGGGTGACGCGCGTGGTGGATATCGCCGCACCAGCAACCGTGCCGGTGGGCTGGAAGGCGGCATCACCACCGGCGAACCGATCGTGGTACGGCTTGCAATGAAGCCCATCGCCACGCTGATGCAGCCGCTCCGCACCGTGGATCTCCGGACCGGCGAGCCCGCCAATGCGCAGAGCGAACGGTCGGATGTCACCGCGGTGCCGGCCGCCGGCGTCATCGGCGAAGCGGTGGTGGCACTGGTCCTCGCCGACGCCATGCTGGAAAAGTTCGGTGGCGACTCGCTCGCCGAGATGCGCCGGAATTACGACGGGTATCTGGCTTCGCTAGGACGTCGCTGGCAGCCGGAAGGACAGCGCGACGAGTGAGGCGCCATGTGGTGCTGGTGGGGTTGCCGGGAAGCGGCAAGACCACCGTCGGCCGCCTGGCGGCGACGTTGCTTGATGCACCTTTTGTCGACCTCGATGACGAAATCCAACGGGAGGCAGGCCAGACCATCCCTGAGATCTTCGAGACCAGAGGCGAGGCGGCGTTCCGGGAGATGGAGCAGCGTGCCATGCGCTCAGCGCTCGACGCTCAGCCCTCAATTCTGGCACCTGGCGGCGGCGGGGGTGCCCACCCGGGGGCGGTGGGGGGGGGGCGGGGACTCGCGTTCATTATTTATTTGGCGGTTGCGGTGGTGGT
>CBINCZ010000477.1:0-2097 GCA_966249295.1 uncultured Gemmatimonadales bacterium | reverse complement strand
GACTGGACCTGCGGCAGCGCCACGACAGGACGGGCGGGACGGGCGGGACGGGCAGGACGGGCAGGCGGGTCGCTGGTCGCTGGCTGCCGGCTGCTTATGGTGGCAGCGCTTGCCGAGCCGCCGAGCCGCCGAGCCGCCGAGCCGCCGAGCCGGCGAGCTGGCAGCAGCCAACAGCCAACAGCCTATTTCAACATCCCCTTCGCTATCGTCTGCAGCTGCATGTTGCTGGTGCCTTCGTAGATCGTCCCGATCTTGGCGTCCCGGTAGTACTTCTCCGCCGGATACTCCTTCGAGTAGCCATACCCGCCGAACAGCTCCAGGCACTGGGAGGTAATCCGGTCGGCCGTCTGGGAACTGAACAGCTTGGCCATGGCGGCTTCCTGGGTGAACGGCTGGCCCGCGTCCTTGAGCCGGGCGGCGTTGTAGACCATGAGGCGGGAGGCCTCCAGGTCGGTGGCCATCTGCGCCAGCTGGAACTGCACCCCCTGGAACTCCGCGATGGCCTTGCCGAACTGCTTCCGCTCCTTGACGTACGCCGTCGCAGCGTCGAGGGCTCCCCGTGCCACGCCCAGCATCTGGGCCCCGATACCGATGCGCCCCTCGTTCAGCGTCTCGATGGCGATCTTGTATCCCTGGCCCACCGGACCCATCACGTTTTCCGCGGGCACCTGGCACTGCTCGAGGATGAGCTCAGTGGTGCTGGAGGCGCGGATGCCCAGCTTGTTCTCCTTCTTGCCCACGGAAAATCCGGGGAAGTCGCGCTCGACCAGGAAAGCAGTGATGCCCTTGTAGCCCTTGGAGAAGTCCGTGTTGGCAAAAACGATGAACAGCCCGGCCTCGGCGCCGTTGGTGATCCAGAACTTCCGGCCGGTGAGCTCCCAGTGGCCGTTCTTTTCTTCCGCCCTGGTCTCCAAGGCAAAGGCGTCGCTGCCGCTGTTGGGCTCGGACAGTGCGAACGCACCCAGCAGGTCGGTGGTGAGGCGGGGGAAGAGCCGGGCCTTCTGCTCCTCGCTGGCCCAGCGGAGGATGGCGTTGTTGACGAGGGTGTTGTGGACATCGACGTAGATCGCCGCCGAGGCGTCTACCCGGGCCAATTCCTCGATAGCAAGCATGGCCAGGAAGATGGTCCCATCGGCTCCGCCCCACTTCTCAGGCACCTCGATCCCCATGAGGCCCATCTCGAAAAACTTGGGGATGATGTCCTTGCGGAACTGCCCGGCGGCATCCATCTCCTCGACATGCGGCCGCACTTCCGACTCGGCGAACTCGCGCACCGCGTCGCGGAACATGAGCTCTTCCTCGGACAGTACTGTCAGCGGCTGGGTGGCGGTCGCGGTGTCCTGCATGGCGTGAGCTCCGGAAGCAAGCTGATGGCTGAAGGCTGAAGGCTTAACGCTGAGCGCTGAGCGCCCGAGGCGGAAAGTTATAGGCCGAATCCCGAAAGCAGTAGCGTCCGCCTTAAGCCTTAAGCCTTAAGCCTTAAGCCCTAAGCCTTAAGCCTTAAGCCCTATGCCCCCAATACCTCCAACGCCACTGGCACCCTCCCCAGCGGCGCCGAGACCTGGACGCCGGCTACTCGCTGCCGCACCGCTGCTAGCATCTCCCGCGCGATCGTGACGCCTTCGGCGAGCGCCGCCTCCTTGCCATGCTCGCTGGCGCGGCGCATCCGGTTCAGCACGGCCTCCGGCACCGTGACACCCGGGACCTCGTTGGCCAGGAACTCGGCGTTGCGCAGGGAGACCAATGGCCAGATCCCGGCGACAATGGGAATCCCCATCGGTTCCACTCGCGCCAGGAACCGGTCCAGCTGTTCGAGGTCGAAGACCGGTTGGGTGACCGCGAACTCCGCCCCTGCGTCCACCTTCCAGCCAAACCGGCTCATTTCCCGCTCGGTGTCCGGTGCCGCCGGGTTGACGCCGACCCCGATCACGAAGCGGGTAGCGCTGCCCAGGTCGTTGCCGCCGGGATCGAGCCCGTGGTTCAGGCGATTCACCAGATTGGTGAGACCGATCGAATCGATGTCGAACACCGCCGTGGCATCAGGGTACGGCCCCATCTTGGGCGGGTCGCCGGTGATGATGAGCAGGTTGTTGAGCC
>CBINCZ010000476.1:0-2101 GCA_966249295.1 uncultured Gemmatimonadales bacterium | reverse complement strand
ATCAGGCCGCGGGGGCCGAGGATCCGGCCCAGCGCACCGAGCTGGCCCATCATGTCCGGTGTGGCGACGATTACATCGCAGTCGAGCCAGCCGTCCTTCAGCTTCTGCAGGTACTCGGGCCCGACAAAGTCGGCGCCCGCCGCCTGTGCCTCGGCCGCCCGGTCACCCTGGGCGAGCACCAGCACGCGCACCGACTTGCCGGTGCCGTGTGGCAGCACCACGGTGCCGCGCACGACCTGGTCGGCGTGCCGCGGGTCCACGCCCAGCCGGACGGCGACATCGACGGTCTCGTCGAACTTGGCGGTGGCGCCCTTCTTCACCAGCTCCACGGCCTCGGGCACCGAGTACTCGCGGGCACGGTCGATGGTGGCGGAGGCGGCACGGAATCGCTTGCCTTGTGTTTTCATCAGTCGGCCACCTCCAGCCCCATCGAGCGGGCGGTGCCGGCGACCATGCGCATGGCACTCTCGATGTCCGACGCGTTCAGGTCGGCCATCTTGATTTCGGCGATCTTGCGGAGCTGGGCGCGCGTGACCGACCCGACCTTGGTCCGGTTGGGCGCGGCGCTCCCCTTGTCCACCGAGGCTTCCTTCATGAGAAGGTTTGCCGCCGGCGGCGTCTTGGTGATGAACGTGAAGGTGCGGTCGGCGTAGATCGTCACGACCACGGGAATCACCATGCCGGCCTGGCTCTGCGTGCGTGCGTTGAACTGCTTGCAGAATTCCATGATGTTGACACCATGGGGGCCGAGCGCGGTGCCCACCGGCGGCGCGGGGTTGGCCGCTCCCGCCGGACACTGCAGCTTCACCTGTGCGGTGATTTTCTTGGCCATCTACTTCTCCTCTAATGGTTGCGAGGCCGGCAGATCCCTCGGGCGTTGCCCTCGGGACGCTCGCTGCGCTCGCGCCTGCCGCGATAACCCGCGCGGTCGCGGGGGAGGGCGGTCGTACGTCGTACGACTTACGACCTACGACTCCTCAATGCCCTCTCAACTGCAAATAATCCAGCTCCACCGTGGTCGGCCGGCCAAACAGGCTCACCGACACCTTCACCTTGCCCTTGTCGGGCAGCACTTCTTCCACCGAGCCGCTGAAGTCCGCAAAGGGGCCCTCGGTGATCTCGACCACCTGGCCCACCATGAACGGGATCTCTTCCCGCGGCTCCGCCGCCGACGGCTCGACGGCGACGCCGAGGAGGCGGTTGACTTCCTCCTGCCGCAGCGGCTGCGGCATCCGGCCGGTGCCGACGAACTTGATGACGCCCTGGATGCTGTTCACCAGGTGCAGCGCTTCCTGCGTCATCCCCATCTCGACCAGCACGTAGCCGGGATACAGCTTCCGGTCGACGGTGACCTTCTTGCCGTTCTTGATCTCGACCGCTTCCTGGGTCGGGACCAGCGCCTGGCGCACGAGCTTTTCGTCCTCCGGCCGGGGATCATCGGCGATCCGCTTCTGGAGGAGGTTCCGGACCTTGTTCTCGTGTCCAGCGGTGGTCTGGATGGCGTACCAGCGGTAGTCCATGGCCTACCGCGCCAGGATCGCGACGCCGTCCACCAGCAGCTTCTGGAGCACCACGTCCAGCAGCCCGATGGTCACGCCCAGGATGAGCGACAGGATGACGATCATCCGGGTGGCCTTGACCAGCTCGTCCTTGGACGGCCAGGTGACCTTGCGCATTTCACCGCGGGTGGCCACGAGGAAATCACTCGTGCGCGCCACCGCACCCGGCTCGCGTGCTTCACCCTGGGTGTCGGCCATGCTTACTTGGTTTCCTTGTGCATCACATGCTTGCCGCACCGCGGACAGAACTTCCGCAGTTCAACCCGCTCCGGATGCTTCCGCTTGTTCTTGTCCAGGAAGAAGTTGCGGTTCCGGCAGTCGGTGCATTCAAGAATCACTTTATCCCGCGGCATTCGCTGGTTCCTTATCGTGAGTCGGCTGGACGGCTAGGCGGCTAGGCGGCTAGGCGGCTGGACGGCTAGTGCTCATCCGCCAAGGACCCGCCCTCCAATCACCTGGCCGTCTAGCCGTCCAACCGTCTAGCCGTCTTACTTCAGGATCTTCGTCACCACGCCGGCGCCCACCGTGCGCCCGCCCTCGCG